>JBKOZJ010000039.1:0-75236 GCA_046725875.1 Actinomycetota bacterium | reverse complement strand
GCCGGAGATCGCGACCTTCTCGCCGCCGACGACCGAGCGCGTGATGGTGTCGAGCACGGAGTCGAGAGCATGGCCTGCGGCCTTCTTGTTCCCCCCGAACCGTGTTGCGAGCTGCTCGATGAGCTGCGCCTTGTTCACGGTCTTCCCTCCAAAACTATCGGCCGGATGTTTGTCCGGCCCGACAACGCACGATAGGCCGTTATCCCACATCGCACAATCGAAACGCAACGGAATCAACCTTGTGTCGCAACGGATTTCGGCGTCTATGCGGCGGCAAATGCCGTGGAGGCGGGGCTGCCGAATTCCGAGCCCCAGGCCTCGTGGTGCGATGAAAGCCCTTCTCTCAAAGGAAATCGGTCCGCTCAGGATGGGGTCACCGTCGGCAGGATGGCCGGTCGGCACGCCTCGGCGGCGTCGATTTCGGCCTCGTGGCAGAGCGTTAGACCGATATCGTCGAGTCCCTCGAGCAGCCGCCAGCCCGCGTACTCGTCGACCTCGAAGGGCGCGGAGAACGGGCCGCAGGAGACCACCCGATCGATCAGGTTCACGGTCGCCGCTATGCCTGGCTCAGCCTGGATGAGCTCCCAGAGCCGCTCGATTGAGGCCTGGTCGAGGACGGCCGCAAGGAGGCCACCGAGGGCGTTGCCACGGAAGATGTCGGCGAACCGAGCCGAGAAGACCACCCGGAAACCGAAGTCCTGCAAGCCCCATGCCGCGTGCTCTCGGGTGGATCCGGTGCCGAAGTCCGCGCCGGCGACAAGGATCGACCGCGCCGGTAGGCGGAGTCGTTGAGCACGAAATCCGGGTCGCGCCGCCAGGCCGCGCACAGGCCGTCGCCGAAGCCGCTTCGGCTCACCCGCTTCAAATAGACCGCCGGAATGATCTGGTCGGTGTCGATATTGCTGCGGCGCAGCGGTACGGCTCGTCCACTGTGGACGGTAAACGGCTCCATCGGCCTCGTACTCCAAAAAGGTGGATCGCGAGGCGCACGCCTAGCGGGGCAGGAGGTCGGCCGGGCCGGCCAACCGCCCGCTGACCGCGGTGGCGGCCGCCACATACGGCGACACGAGATGCGTCCGCCGCCCGGCCCCTGACGGCCCTCGAAGTTCCGGTTGGATGTCGATGCACTGCGCTCCCCCGGGTGGCCAGCTGATCTGGATTCATACCGAGGCACATCGAGCAGCCCGCGAACCGCCATTCCGCCCCGGCATGGATGAAGATGCGGTCCAGACCCTCGGCCACGGCTTGCTGCCGCACCTTCGCTGACCGGGTGGGCGCTGTCCGCGGGGTTGCGTTGGGGTCGCTTATGTGCTCCCTCGCGCTCCCCTAGTCTCGTCGCCACGCAGTTTGCGTGTTCGCCGGCTCCCCTGGGCGGCGCGACCAATGGTGTACCGGGATCATCCGCAGCGGTTCGGCAACAAGCTTGCCATCTCGCATTCCGAGACGGCAATATCGAGTCATGGACCACTCTAGCGGTGTTGGCGTCCTGGACAAGGCGGCGCGCGTCTTGAGCGCACTGGAGGCCGGCCCAGCGACGCTGACCGGCCTTGTTGGGGCGACCGGACTCGCCAGACCGACCGCGCACCGGCTCGCTGTTGCCCTTGAGCACCACCGGCTGGTGGCCCGCGATATGCAGGGACGGTTTGTGCTCGGACCGCGGCTCGGTGAGCTTGCCTCGGCGGCGGGCGAAGACCGCCTGCTCGCCGCGGCCGCACCGGTGCTAGCGCAGCTGCGCGACATGACCGGCGAGAGCGCCCAGCTCTATCGCCGTCAGGGTGACGTGCGAGTTTGCGTGGCCGCAGCCGAGCGGCTGTCGGGGCTTCGGGACACCGTGCCGGTTGGAGCCGCTCTGTCGATGACGGGAGGATCGGCCGCGCAGATTCTGCTTGCCTGGGAGGAGCCCGACCGCCTCCATCGTGGACTGCAGGGGGCGAGGTTCACGGCCACCGCCCTCGCCGGGGTGCGGCGGCGCGGCTGGGCGCAGTCGGTCGCCGAACGAGAACCCGGCGTTGCATCGGTCTCGGCGCCGGTGCGCGGCCCGTCCAACCGGGTCGTCGCGGCGGTATCGGTGTCGGGCCCGATCGAACGGCTGACCCGGGCACCGGGTCGCCTCTTCGCCGCGGCTGTCGTCGCCGCCGGCGACCGGCTCACCGATGCCCTCCGGCGCGCCAACGCCGCTTAGTGGAGCCCCTCTTGATCGTCTTGTTCTGCCGCTAGGTCGCAATGCGGGTCATGGTGGTGGGCCAGCATTGCGCCGCGGGTCAGCGGACGCGTCTTGGGCCCGATGATGCGCCGTGGGCCAGAGGATGCGCCGTGGCGCGGACGACGCGCCGTGGCCTCATTCGTCCACCTGACGCACGGGTCCGCCGATAGGGTCCTCATTGCTCAGGACCCAGTGGTCTAGCGGCACTCGCGTCTGGACAGGGATTGGAGACGGACCGATGTTGTCTGACGACTCACGCATCATGGCGGGCATCCTGGTGCTGGCGCTCGTCACTGTGGAGACCGGGGGCTTGTACATGGTCCAGCTAGTGCGGGGACGGCTCCCGGCGACCCCATTCCAGCTCGGCTTCTCTCGGGCCGGTCACGCGCACGCCGGCGTGCTGCTGATCCTCGGACTGGTTTGTCAGGTGTTCGTGGACCGCACGGACCTGAGCGGCTTCGCCGAGTGGCTCGCGCGCGCCGGGGTTCCGATCGCCGCAATCCTTATGCCGGCCGGCTTCTTCTTCTCCTCGATGGGCCGTGAGGTCATGCGGCCCAACCGGTTCATCCTCTTGACCTATCTCGGCGCCCTGTGTCTCGCCGCGGGTCTCATCACCCTCGGCATTGGCCTTCTGACGAGTTGAGCGGCAGTGCGCCTAGGCCGACCGGTGGCAGCAGGTAGGCTGCTTGGTCATCTCTGTAGCCCCGACCGGATTCGAACCGGCGCTACCGCCTTGAGAGGGCGGCGTGCTAGGCCGCTACACAACGGGGCCATAAGTTGCTCTCACCACGAGTCGGAACCCAATGGACCTTTAGGGCTCCGACCAGAGCTGGGGTACCAGGACTCGAACCTAGACTAACGGAGCCAGAATCCGTCGGGCTGCCAATTACCCCATACCCCATTGCTTCGCCCCGCCTGGAGCCCACGGCAACCCGGATGCATCTCATGGGATCAAGGCGACGAGCCGACCACGAGGATACCCGACCGCGAGATCCCCCTTCAAACGCGATCGGTCATTCAAGATCGATTGGAAGCCTCGTTATGAACGATGACAACTGATCCCCGATGAGCGCCTACGCATGCTCCTGACGGCGACCTACCGCGGGGCTTCCGAACCGCTCAACCGGTGGGTATCGAAGCCAAGGCGCGGTCGAGCCGGGCAAGGGTGCGATCGCGACCGAGCAGCCCGAGCGACTCGAACAGCGGCGGCGAGACCCGGCGCCCTGTTACGGCGACTCGGACCGGACCGAAGGCGTGCTTCGGCTTGAGACCCAGGCCCTTCACCAGGGCGGCCCGCAGGGCTGACTCGATGGGCGGCGCCCTCCAGTCGGCCACGGCCTCCAGTGCTGACCGGCCGGCCTCGAGCGCGGGCCTCGTCTCAGCGGTCAGCAGGCGTCCGGCGGCTTCCGGATCAACGGTGAAGTGTGCATCGTCGACGAAGAGGAAACCCACCATCTCGGCCGCCTCGGTGAGGTGCGCGACCCGCTCCTGGATCAGTGGTGCAACGCCGTGAACCAATCGCCGCTCCTCTTCGGTGGGCTCTCGCGAAACCAGCCCCGCATGCTGCAGAAAGGGGATCAAGCGAGCCTCGAAGTCGTCTGGCGCAAGCGCTCGGATCCAGTCGCCGTTGATCGCATCGAGCTTTTTTACGTCGAACCGGGCCGGGCTGGCGTTGACGCGGGCGAGGTCAAACTCGCGCGCCATGTCGGCGAGGGAGAAGAACTCGCGGTCGTCTCCAGGCGCCCAGCCGAGCAGCGCGAGGTAGTTGCACATCGCCTCGGGCAGGTAGCCCCGGTGCCGGAACGCGCCGATCGTCGTCGCCCCGTGGCGTTTGGACAGCTTGGTGTTGTCGGCGCCCATGACAAACGGCAAATGGGCGAACTGCGGCAGGTCGGACTCGGGCACGCCCATGGCCCGGTAAACCGCCAGCTGTCGTGGCGTCGACGAGAGCAAGTCCTCACCCCGGACAACATGTGTGATCTTCATGAGAACGTCGTCGACGGCAACGGCGAGGGTGTAGAGCGGGGACCCGTCCGCGCGGGCGAGCACGAAGTCCGAGATGTATTCGTGCTCGAATGTCACCTCGCCACGGACGAGGTCCACGAACGTCGTCTTGCCGGGCGGCATCCAGAACCTGAGGACCGGCCGACGCCCCTCGGCCTCGTACGCCGCTCGCTGCTCGGCTGTGAGATAGCGGCATCGCCCGTCGTACCCTGGCGGGCGTCCCGCAGCGCGTGCCTTCTCCCGGCGCTCCTCGAGCTCGTCGGGCGTGCAGTAGCAGTAGTAGGCATCGCCCTGCTCCAAAAGACGCCGCCCCCACTCGCGGTAGATCTCCATCCGCTGACTCTGCAGGTATGGCCCGTAGCCTCCGCCAACCTCGGGACCCTCGTCCCAGTCGAGTCCCAACCACCGCATGGTCTCGATGACGGCGTGGACGTATTCAGGAGCGGCCCGGGACTTGTCGGTGTCCTCGATCCGGAATACGAAGGTCCCGCCGGTGCGGCGGGCGTACGCCCAACAGTAGATCGCCGTCCGGATGTTTCCGACGTGCAGGTCGCCGCTGGGCGACGGCGCGAACCTGGTTCGGACCTCGGCGGCACGCGCTGACCCCGGGACAGACGAGCGCGAGCTTTCAGTCACGAAATACCACCCGGTTGTCAAGTGTCCCGATGCCTTCCACTGTTACCTCCACCCGGTCACCCGCGGCGAGCGGCCCGACCCCGGCCGGGGTTCCGGTGAGGATTACGTCCCCGGGGAGCAGGGTGAAGGCCGCGGAAATGTACGCGACGAGAGTAGGCACGTCGAAAATCAGCTTCGAGGTCCGCTGGTCCTGCTTGACTTCGCCGTTGACCGCCGTGCGAAGCGCGAGGTCGCTGGAATCCAGCTCCGTCTCCAGCCATGGCCCGAGCGGGCAGAACGTGTCGAACCCCTTTGCCCGTGCCCACTGGTCGTCCCGCCGCTGTAGATCGCGCGCTGTGACGTCGTTGCCGATTGTGTACGCGAAGATTACACCGGCGGCTCGCTCCGCAGGGACGTCCTTGCACAGCTTGCCGATCACAACAGCCAGCTCGCCCTCGAAGTGGACCTCGGCTGACTGCCGGGGAAGCACGATCAGGTCACCGGGACCGATCACGGCGGTGTTTGGCTTGAGGAAGAGGACCGGCTCGGTCGGCAGCTCGTTCCCCATCTCGGCGGCGTGATCTGCGTAGTTGCGACCGACTCCCACGATCTTGCTGCGTGGGATCACCGGTGCCAGGAGGCGAACGTCGGGCAGCGGCAGCCGCTCGCCGGTGAACTGGACCGGACGGTAGATCGGGTCACCCAGGAGAGCTGCGACGATCTCCTCGCCGGCCTCCCCCTCGACCACGCCGTAGCGCGGCTCACCGCCCTCGGTTGTGAACCTCGCGATCCGCACTCGCCAACCCTATTGCGAAGCGTTCATGCGAAGGTCGGCGCGCCCTCGGCGTTGAGCTAGGCTTCGGCGCGCCTGCCGATAATGATCGAATGCGTAGGCATCGCGGCCGGCCTCCCATATCCTCCGGGGCATGGACGGCGCTTCCCGGATTGCGGGCGGCGGCGCCCCGACCGTCCGGGCGGCGAACGAGGCCGACGCCACCTGGGTCGCGCAGGTGCTGATCGCCAGTTGGGGTGCGTTTGAGGTCGCCAGACTCGGCGAGCTCGTCGACCTGAGCCCGCTGCCGAAACTCATCGCGGAATACGGCGACGAGCGGGTCGGACTGCTCACGTACCTCGCCGAGGGCGGTTCGTGGGAGATCGTAACGATAGACGTGACGAGGTCCAGAGTTGGAGCCGGAGCGGCGCTGCTCGAGGGGGTCGGCGCGCTCGCCCGCGGCGCCGGCGCTCGCCGGGTCTGGCTGATCACGACCAACGACAACACGCACGCGCTGCGCTTCTACCAGCGGAGCGGATTCGATCTGGTTGCGATTCATCGCGATGCCGTCGCCGAGGCGCGCCGGCTCAAGCCCTCGATCCCGCTTGTCGGCAACGACGGCGTACCGATCCGCCACGAACTCGAGCTCGAACTCTACGTCTGATCATCACTGGCGGCAGCGCCGGCGCTTACCAGCCCCTTGCTCGTGCTGACATCAAGTCGGCAGAACGTGTCAGCGGCGTGTACGCGTCATGTCAGGACCGGCCCCGATCGTCGATGGCGTACGAAAGGAGTCCCCCATGACATACGCCATCGAGGCGAGCGGTTTGGTCAAGCGCTTCGGGCAGACGACCGCACTGGCGGGCGTCGACCTCGCCGCCAAGCAGGGCAGTGTCCTTGGAGTGCTGGGACCGAATGGCGCGGGCAAGACAACGGCGGTCCGCATCCTTGCGACTTTGATCAAGCCCGACGCGGGACGGGCGGCCGTGGCCGGTTTCGACGTCGTCCACGACGCGCCGAAGGTGCGCTCGGTCATCGGACTCACCGGCCAGTTCGCCGCGGTCGATGAGGACCTGACGGGTACTGAGAACCTCGTTCTCATCGGGCGGCTGCTCGACCTCTCCCGCCGGGAGGCCAAGCGCCGCGCCCGCATGCTGCTCGAACGGTTCGAGCTCTCCGCTGCCGCTGGCCGGCTGGCAAGAACCTACTCGGGGGGCATGCGCCGCCGGCTTGACCTCGCGGCCAGCCTGGTCGGCGACCCGTCAGTGATCTACCTGGACGAGCCGACGACCGGGCTCGACCCGCGGGCCCGGGCGAGCGTCTGGGATGTTGTACGAGGGCTTACCGCGAACGGTGTGACGGTGCTCCTTACCACGCAGTACCTCGACGAAGCCGACCAGCTAGCCGACGAGATCGCGGTCTTCGACCACGGCCAGGTCGTAGCAACCGGCACCGCGAACCAGCTCAAGGCGAGGGTTGGTGGGCAAACCCTGGTCGTCCGGCCGCAGGTCGAGTCCGACCTCGACCTGGTCGAGCAGATGGTCGCGGAACTCACTTCACGCAGGCCCATCAGAGACGCCGAGCGCGGCGAGCTTTCTGCGGACGTTACCGACGCCGGCATCCTCGCCGCCCTCGTGCGGCGGCTGGATGCGTACCAGATTCCGGTCACTGAGATCGGGCTGCGTCCGCCCAGCCTGGACGAGGTGTTCTTTGCCCTCACCGGTCACTCGTCGACCAGCGGCGGCAGCGCGGCAGCGGATGCCGCTGGCGACATCACAACGAGCCAGCCCGAAGCCGTCCGGGGGACGGGACTACCGGCTCAAGCGAGTCAGCCGGCAGCGGAGACCGCCGCCACCTCGGAGGCTGGCACCGAAGCACCGCACCTCGAGACCGCAACCCGGGGGCCGGGATGACCGCCATAACAACGGCCGCCGGCGCGAATGCGGGCCTACGCAACTGGCTGCCTTCGACCGTACGACATGGCCTGACGTTGGCCTGGCGTGCACTACTCAAGACCCGGCACAACCTCGAGTCCCTGCTCGACCTGGTCTTGCAGCCGATCATCTTCGTCGTGATGTTCGTCTTCCTATTTGGTGGTGCGGTAAGCGGCGACTGGCGCGCCTACCTCCAATTCGTCCTGCCCGGGATTGCCGTCCAGACCGCGATATTCGGGTCGATGGGAACGGGGCTTACGCTCAACACCGACCTCACCAAGGGCGTGTTCGACCGGTTCAAGAGCATGCCCATGTCACGCTCGGCACCGCTCGTCGGTGGTGTGTTCGGCGACATCCTTCGCTATGTGATCGGGGTCGGCATCGTCCTGGGCTTCGGTATGGCGCTCGGGTTCCGGGTCGAGACCGGGATGCTCGGAGTGCTCGGCGCCTTCGTGCTGATGCTGGTCTTTGCCCTCGCGATGTGCTGGATCGCAGTACTCATCGGTGTGCTGGCGAAGTCGCCCCAAAGCATGCAGGGCATTGGGTTCATCGTCATGTTCCCGCTGACCTTCGGCAGCAACATCTTCGCGCCGGCGCAGACGATGCCCGGATGGTTGCAGGCGTGGGTGAAAGTCAACCCGGTCTCGAAGCTGACCGAGGCCGTGCGGGGGCTGTTGGTCGGGGGACCGGTTGCTGGCCCGGTGACCGCGACCCTGTTGTGGGCAACCCTGATCGTCGCGATCTTCTTGCCAATCTCGACCGTCGTCTACCGCCGCCGTACGTAGGAGCGATGTCTCTAC
The DNA here is from genome assembly GCA_046725875.1 of Actinomycetota bacterium. GTDB lineage: Bacteria > Actinomycetota > Actinomycetes > JAKEEW01 > JAKEEW01 > JBKOZJ01. Next base: position 66,908 of record JBKOZJ010000039.1, on the reverse strand, counting down.
TCGAATGGCGTGCCGGCGCGGACCTCCTCGGCCGCGGCGTCCCGGCCGATGTTCTGGGCCGAGGCGTAGACCCGGTCGTACGCCTCGGCTCCGAGCTCAGCGGCGGCCCGGCGGCCGGCCCGAACCGCCTCCGGGTTGCCGTGGTCAGGGATGCCGCGGAGGGCCTCCGCCAGGCCGAGCAGCCGGGCCGCGCGCTGTGGCTCATCGCGGGCAAGCGCGAGAGTGGCGCCCGCATCGAGCGCGCTGGCGGCAACGGGCATGTCCTTCGCCTCGACACCGGCGCGTGCGGCATCGGCCAGCAGTTCCGCGGCAGTCGCGAGATCTCCCTCGCTGATGTTGACGCGTGCCAAGCTCGTTTGAACAACGGCGCGAATCTGTCGCGGAAGCAGATTTGTCTGCTCACACAGCGCCAGCGCCCGATTCAGCCGGGCGCGAGCCTCGGATCGGTCTCCCCGTATCCAGGCGACCTCACCGGCAGCGTTCTGGAGGTAAACCTCCATATCGATCCCGCCCAGCGAAGTGTCGGCACCGCCGTGGGCAGCCGCGACCGCTGGTAGCGTTCGCGCCTCGAACGCACGCGCCATCTCCTTGTCCGCGCCGTCCAGATCCCCCGCGCGGGCCCGGAGGACCGCGAGCCGCACATGCTCACCGACGATGTCGTCCTTCGCGCCGACCTCGGTGGCCAGCTGCAGCGCGATCTCGCGAGCCTCAAACGCGCCGGCCGAGTCGCCGCGGGTCGCGCGCAGCTCGGCGAGTGCACTAGTCGCGTTCGCCATTCCCCAGTGCTCGCCGATCGCCTCGAACTCCGCGCGGGCGGCTTCGACCCGCTCCTCGCCCTGTCTGATGTCACCATCGTTAAGCAGCAGATAGCCCGCCAGGAGCAGTCCGGTGGCGTGGATCCAGCGGTTGGGATGCTCGGTAAGCCGTTGGGCGCCGCGAAAGGCGGTGTCATGGTCGAGGTCGAACATTGCGAAGAACGGCCCGGCAAGAACAGTGGCGACGCGCTGCTTCTCGAATGGGACAGTGTCCGCCAGCTTGAGCGCCTTGTCGAGTACGGCCCTTCCGCTTGGAAGGTCGTCGGTCATTCCATACGCGAGGCTGAGCAGGGCATTTGCCTCCGCGCTCAGATCAGCCGGCAGCTCACCAGGCACCGAAACCGCGTCGCGGATCCAGGTGAGTGATCCCTCGGCACCCCGCATGATCCACGGCCAACCGAGCGCCACGACCATGCGGACCGCCGTCAGCGCGTCACCCGAGTCGATAGCCCAGCGCAAAGCCGCCAGCAGGTTGTCCTCCTCGGTTCGCAACCACGGTAGCCACTGGAGTTGCCTAGAACTGCGGAGCTCGGACTCCGCGCGTTCGGCGAGTGCTAGGAAATGGGCCGCGTGTGCGTTACGCACCTCGTCTGCTTCGCCGGCCTCTGCGAGCCGGTCGGCGGCGAAAGCACGGATGGTCTCCAGCATCCGATAGCGGGTTGGCGCATCACTGCTCAGCACGACGAGCGACTTCTCCACGAGCGAGCCGAGGATGTCGACCACGTTATCGGCGACGACGGTGCCGCCGGCGCACACCTGCTCGGTGGCCGTCAGGCTCGCCCCACCTGCGAACACCGACAGCCGGCTGGCAACAGTCCGCTCGGTCTCGTCGAGGAGATCCCAGCTCCACTCGACGACCGCGGCCAGTGTGCGGTGTCGCGGTAGTGCCGTGCGGCTCCCACCTGTGAGCAGGCGGAACCGGTCGCCCAACCGCTCGGCGATCTCCCCGATCGGCATGGAGCGCAGCCGGGCAGCCGCAAGTTCGATGGCGAGCGGAAGGCCGTCCAGCCGGCGGCACACTTCGACAACCGGGTGGGTGGTCGCCGGGCCGAGGGCGAAGTCCGGCCGGACCGCTGACGCGCGGTCTAGCAAGAGGCGGACCGAGGCAAAGCCCGCGGCATCGTCGGGGCCGGCGCCAGGAGGTGGCAATGCAAGCGGGGCCACCGGAAAGAGGCTCTCGCCGGATATCCCGAGCGGCTCTCGGCTGGTGGCCAGGACTCGCAGCTCGGGCGCGGTCGCGAGCAGGTCCTCGGCGAGCTGCGCGGCCGGCTCGATCAGGTGCTCACAGTTATCGAGGATGAGCAGCATCTTCCGTCCGGCGGCCGCGGCGGCCAGCCGAGCGACGATGCCGGGTCGTCCGGGCATGAGGACCCCGCGCTGCGGTTGTTCGATCATTGAGAGCTCGCCGAGCCCGGTCGCGTCGAGGACTGCGTGCGGCACCTCGAGCGGATCGCTTACCGGCGCAAGATCGACCATCCATACGCCATCCGGCATCTGATCGAATAGTCCCGATGCCGACTCTTCCGCCAGCCGAGTCTTGCCTGCACCACCCGGGCCGACCAGCGTGACCAGACGGTAGTCGGTTACGAGCTTCTGGACCTTCGGCACATCGTCGCCTCGACCTACGAAACTGGTCAGCCTGGCGCGAAGGTTCGTCCTGGCGCCCGCCGTGGGCTCGGCCGCCGTCGCCGCGGGGAGCAGCGCGGGTTCTTGTCGTAGAACGGCCAGATATGTCTGCTCCAGCTCCGGGGACGGATCGATGCCGAGGTTGTCGGCGAGGATGCCGCGGATACGGCCGTACGCTGCGAGCGCGTCGGCCTGCCGCCCGGCGCCGTACAGCGCCCGGATGAGTTGGCCAGCCAGCCGCTCGCGAAGTGGATGCTCTGCAACGAGGGACTCCAGTTCGGCGACAACGTCGACATGCCGACCCAGCCGCAGGTCGGCCTCGATTCGGTCCTCGAGTGCTGCCGCGCGAAGCTCGTCCAGCCGGGTGGCGGGCGCACGCGCGAAGGGCGCGTCCTCGAGATCGGAGAGCGCCGGCCCACGCCACAGTCCGAGCGCGTCCCGAAGGACCGCAGCGGCTTCCCCGGCCTTGGCCTGTGATGCTCGATCTGGCCGCAACATGTTGGCACCGCCAGGGGGCGTGGCGGTGCTGGCTCTGGCAGCTGTTAGCGCCGCCCGACCCTTCGATGCCAGCCGCTCAAAGACGGCGGCGTCCACCTGCGCCGGGTCCACGGCGAGTTGGTAGCCGCCGGCCCCCGCCGAGATGAGTTGCGCATCCGCCGGGGGCAGGGTCCGCCGCAGGCGCGAGACGAGGGCCTGCAGCGCGTTGACCGCACCGGCGGGCGGTGTACTCCCCCAGATGCCGTCGATGAGCCGGTCAGCGCTTACCGGACGGCCCGCCGAGAGTGCCAGCTGGGCGATGACCGCACGCAGTCTCGGGCCGGTTAGCTCGATGCGCCGGCCGTCGCTGCCGTACACCTCGACCGGCCCGAGCAACGAAACCCGCACGATCACAGGCTCTCACGCGGCGCGCATGGCTCAGTGCTCGTTAGCATGCGCGGGGTCGGAAGACGATCAGCGGCTCGCGACGATCGATCAGCTCTCCAGTTCGTGGAGGCGGGTGGGCCGCTCCCGGCGGTCGGGACGGGTTCAAAGGATCTTGTGGACCCAGCCATGCGGGTCGGGGGCGGCGCCGTGCTGGAGGTCGAGAAGCGCCTGCCGCAACTGCATGGTTACCGGCCCCGAGCCGCCGTCGCCGACCAGCCAGTCGGCGCCCATCTTCTTAACGGCACCAACCGGGGTGATGACGGCGGCGGTACCGCACGCGAACACCTCGGTGAGAGTGCCGTCGGCGTTTCCGGCTTGCCACTCCTCGACGCTGATCTGACCCTCGTCGACCGCGTAGCCGAGATCCTTGCCGAGCGTGAGCAGCGAGTCGCGGGTCACACCGGCAAGCAGGGTTCCGGTCAGCGAGGGTGTCATCAGCCGAGCGTCCCGACCGGAGCCATATACGAAGAAGAGGTTCATGCCGCCCATTTCCTCGACCCAACGGTGCTCGACCGCGTCCAGCCAGACCACCTGGTCGCAGCCGCGGTCGGCGGCCTGCACCTGCGCTACGAGCGAGGCCGCGTAGTTGCCGGCGCACTTCGCTTCTCCGGTCCCGCCGGGGGCGGCCCGGGTGTAGTCCTCGGAGAGCCATACGGTCACCGGTTTGACGCCGCTCGGAAAGTAGGCGCCCGCGGGTGAGGCGATAAGCACGTACAGCACCTCGCCGGCGGGACGCACTCCCAGCCCGACTTCGGTCGCCATCATGAATGGTCGCAGGTAGAGGCTGTGCTCGGTGTCGGTGGGCACCCAGTCGCGGTCCTGGGTCACCAGGGCGTGGATGGCGTCGAGGAACAGCGACTCGGGCAGCGAAGGCAGGGCGAGGCGGGCGGCCGACCGTTGGAAGCGGCGGGCATTCTCGTACGGCCGGAAGAGCGCGACCGTGCCGTCGACCTGCCGATAGGCCTTGAGGCCCTCGAAGATTAGCTGCCCGTAGTGGAGCGACATCGTTGCTGGGTCGATGTCGAAGCTGCCATATGGGCGCAGCTGGGCATCGTGCCAGCCGCGGTCCTCGGTCCACTTGGCGGTGACCATGTGATCGGTGAAATGCCGGCCGAAGCCCGGGTCGGCCAGTCGGCGGGCCCGCTCGGCGGCGGGCAGCGGCGTCGTTGGCCGCAGGTCGATCTCCAAATCGGTCGCCCCGTGTGTCATCTCACCGCGCCCTTCGCTCCGAACCGTAACACCGATCACATCAGGCGCACACCGGGCAATCCTTCCCCGCCGGGTCACGACCAGGCGCCGACCGGCCACCTTCTCGCTCGCCCAAGTAGGCCCACCACGGGGCTCGCCAGGGCCCGGCCGGATGACCCCTGGACACCGCTCGCGACGGACGGGGGTCGCTCAGCGCCCTCCTGGGGGGAACGGTAGCCCACCGGTCCAACATGTGGACAGCTACGGGTCCCGCCTGCCACCGCCCACGCTCGCCGCATGAGGCGCTCTCGCGCGCATAGCTACGCGCGAAGTGCCATCCACGGGTCAGGAATTGGAGTGACGGGCGTACTCAGCCGCCGCACTCGGGTCGCCAACGGGGGCGGCAGCCACCGGTCGGTGAGAGCGGGTGGCGGGACGTTAGCTGGAGCCTCGGTGCACGATCGCGTCCCCCACGTGCTGGGCGGGACGTGGAACTGCGCCACGAGCGGCGACGTCGGCGGTGACGGCTGCGTCCACCCGGGCCGCCGCGGCGGCGAAGCCGAGATGGTCGAGCATCATCGCGACGGAGAGGATGGTCGCGGTCGGGTCGGCGATCCCACACACTGCAATGTCCGGCGGCGAGCCGTGTACCGGCTCGAACATGGACGGGTTGCTTCGGCTCGCGTCGATATTGCCGCTGGCGGCCTGGCCGATGCCGCCGGAGATAGCGGCCCTCGAGGTCGGTGAGAATGTCGCCGAAGAGGTTTTCGTGACGATGACGTCGAACCGCTGCGGCTGCGTGACGAAATACATTGCGGCCGCATCGACGTGGCGGTAGTCGACGGATGCCTCGGAATCCCGGATTGCCCAGTCGCTGATTTGCCGGTTTCGATTCTCCCAGCCCTCAGTTATGGTCGGGGGCATGTGGTCCAGCCGAGCGGCGCGGCTCGTGGCGCGGCCAATCATCGGCGCGCTGGCCATTGCCTTGATATTAGGAGCAGCCGCTCCGGCCAGCGGGGGGGTTCTGGGGACCCGTTCCCCCGGCGGTCGAGATGCCGATCCGAAGCCCTCGATCAACCCCGAGCGGCCGTTCGACCACTCGAAGCCGCCGACCAACGAGCAGTCGTCGATCGGCGATCTGCTGGACCCTAACTCCGTCGCGATGGTACCGATCGACCGTCCTCGTCCGTACACAAAAGCTGACGCCGGCTGCATCCGACCCTCCCCTGGAGGAGGCTGCATCACGCCACGTACCGAATGGATGCTCGGCGAGCTCGCCCGGGCGTTCGGGGGACTGCCCGGGCCGGTCGTGAAATCGCTCGGCTGCTGGGACCTCCATCTGTGGAACCCCGACTCCGATCATCCCCTTGGCAAGGCCTGTGACTTGTTTGTTGGGCAGGAGGGCCGGTTCGCCAGCGCGCGCGAGCAGCAGCTCGGCTGGCTGATCGCGTGGTGGCTGCGGATCAACGCGCCGGCGCTTGGCGTGAAGTACGTGATCTGGCAGGGCCGGATCTGGTCGCAGCGGCAAGACGTCGAGGGCTGGCGTCCGTATGGCGGCGGCGGCATCTATGACATCCAAGAAGCGGTCGGTGGCCATTACGACCACATCCACGTGTCAATGCTGGCTTAGAGCCGTCAATCCCCTCTTGCGGTTAGCTGCCGAGTCAGCGACCGCCGGCCGGCCGCCGATTTGTCTTCCTTCGTACTGAACAACGCACACTGTTGGGTCCGGAGGTTGAGCACCCAGGGGTTGGCTCCTTCGAACCCGGGTTGACGTGGCATACGCAAAAGGCGTTCGGCATCGCGGAGGTTGAGCAGGAGGCAGGGTCCGTTCGCGCTGAATGCTGCCGCCCTAACCCGGCCGGCGGCGATCTTCGGACGGGCGGCGACCGTGCGCCTGGGGTGATCTGTTTGCGCTAACCTCGGCGTGCCCGTTTCGCGCATCGGCGCATGGACACGGAGAGAGGTTCGTGATGCCCGCTGGACGATCCACCGCCGTGATCATTGCGGTTACGGCTGCGGTCTGCCCGCTCGTGATTGCCGTGGCCGGCCAAGCGGTGGCCGGGCCGGGGAGGCCCGCTGGTGCCCGGGCCGCTGTCTTAGCAGGAACCTGGCACACTGCGCAGAAGGTGCCCGGCACCGGCACCCTCAACAAGGGCGGGAACGCGCAGGTCCAATCGGTGTCGTGCGCGACGTCGAGCAACTGCAGCGCCGGCGGGTACTACACCGACGGCTATGGGCGCCAGCAGGTGTTCGTGGTCAGCCGGGTGAACGGCACCTGGGGCACCGCCAGGCAGGTGCCCGGCACCGGCACCCTCAACAAGGGCGGGAACGCGCAGGTCCGTTCGGTGTCGTGCGCGTCCGCGGGCAACTGCAGCGCCGGTGGGTTCTACACCGACAGTTCCGGGCATACCCAGGCGTACGTGGTCAGCCAGGTAAATGGCACCTGGCGCACCGCCATCCGGGTGCCGGGCACCGGCACCCTCAACCAGGGCGGGAACGCCGAAGTCGATTCGGTGTCGTGCGCGTCGGCGGGCAACTGCAGCGCCGGTGGGTTCTACAAGGATGGCTCCTGGCACTATCAGGCGTTCGTGGCCAGCCAGGTGAACGGCACCTGGCGCACCGCCATAAAGGTGCCCGGCACCGGCACCCTCAACAAGGGCGGTACCGCGTGGGTTGGTGAGGTGTCGTGCGCATCGGCGGGCAACTGCAGCGCCGGCGGGATGTACCAGGACGGTTCCTGGAGCGGTCAGGCGTTCGTGGTCAGCCAGGTGAACGGCACCTGGCGCACCGCCATCCAGGTGCCCGGCACGGCCACCCTCAACCATGGGGGCGCGTCGATCGTCTCGGTGTCGTGCGGCTCGGCCGGCAACTGCAGCGCGGGCGGGTCCTACCACGACAGTTCCGGGCGCCGGCAGGTGTTCGTGGTCAGCCAGGTGAACGGGACCTGGCGCACCGCCATCCAGGTGCCGGGCACCGCCACCCTCAACTCGGGCGGGGGCGCGGACATCTATTCGGTGTCGTGCGCCTCGGCGGGCAACTGCACCGCCGGCGGGACGTACTGGACCAGCTACGGGCACGCGTTCGTGGTCAACCAGGTGAACGGCACCTGGCGCACCGCCGTAGAGGTGCCCGGCACCGCCACCCTCAGCCAGGGCGAGGGCGCGGTGCTCGCTTCGGTGTCGTGCGCCGCGGCGGGCAACTGCAGCGCCGGCGGGACGTACTGGACCGGCTCCGGGCACAACCAGGCGTTCGTGGTCAGCCAGGTGAACGGGACCTGGCGCACCGCCATCCAGGTCCCCGGCACCGCCACCCTCAACTCCGGCGGGGCCGCCTGGACCGTCTCGGTGTCGTGCGCCGCGGCGGGCAAATGCAGCGCCGGCGGACTTTACACCGACAGTTCCGGTCATCGGCAGGCGTTCGTCGTCACCCAGAGCTAGGACCGACCTCCTGACTTGAAGCCGCTGAGCGTCAGATACGCATGCCCGTTGGACCGGCGATTGCCCCGGGCTCCTCGTGCGATACGTTGGCGCAGCACTTGATGTCAGTCCGCAGCCCGCACACCAGCGCTATGCCCGAACAGGGGCGGCCCGCTACCGTTTGCTCCGCGCCAGGTCGACATCTCTATTTCTTGCTCCGGACACGTCAGGGTCGCCGCCGAACCGCACGTCACTCGCTCTCGTACTCGTCGTGCCGGCGGATCCAGAGCTGCCACGCGTCGCCCTCGTCGCGGCCCTTCGGTGCGCGGTCGAGGATCGGGTAATAGGTCATGACGAACTCCAACCCACGCCAGGTTGTCGAGTACGCGTGGTAGATGGCGTCGTCGTCTCGTACGAAGGAGCTGAACCCAGGGCTCTCGGTGAGGTAGCCGGCGACGTCGGTGCCTGACGCGCGCGCGTTCTGCTCAACGATCGGCGGGAGCCCGCCGCCCCCCATCATTTGCGCGACGGCCTGCCGGCCCTCTTCCTCGGTGTGCGAGAAGCCGAGGTCGAAGTTGAAGTCTGCGCCCGCGGAGGAGACCCAGGGAACGCTCCAGCCCATCCGTCGCTTGTAGGCTTGCAGCTTCTCCAGCGGTGCCCGCGAGACGAGCAGGAATGTCACGTCACGGGCGTGCAGGTGCGGCAGCAGGCCGTCGATGGAGTCCGCGATCGACGAGTTCACCGGGCAACCGGCCTCGTAGCTCGGGCCGAACATGAAGTGGTAGGCGAGCAGCTGTGATCGCCCGTCGAACAACTCGGCGAGCGCCTTCTCGCCGTCGTCCGTATTGAAGCGGTAGTCCTTCTCGACCGGCACCCACGGCAGCTCCCGTCGCTGCTGCGCGAGCTCGTCCCCGAGCCGGGTGTGCTCCTTCTCGCGTACCAGTAGCTGCTCACGAGCAGCGAGCCACTCCTCACGTGTTCCAATCCGGTGATCAGCCATCTGTTCAGTCATCTCTGTCTCTCCTTTTGTCGTCACAACAGCTCTGAATCGTCCCCGAGGTTGGACCCATCGCCGGCTCATCGCAGCTCCTGCAGGCCGGAGCCGCTCAACCGGTACGCCGGGGCGACCGTGGCGGCATCCGCCCGGATCAGGTCGATGACGGCGGCACCGGCAATCTCGGGCGTGACGAGGGGGCCCTGTTTCTCGAGGTAATCGTCCACGGACTGGCCCGCGCGGGCCGCATAAGCGCGGACCGCTGGCCGGCCGACGCCGGTCTCCGGGGCGAAGGAGGGCAGTACCGAGGTGAACGTGATACTCAGACCGGCGCGCACTGCCTCCTCCCGGGCGTACCCGGTAACGAAGCGCTGAGTGGCCTTGGCGCCGGCGTACCCGCCGCTGAGCGGTGACCCGTTCAGTGCGGCACCGCTACTGAATACGACCACCCTGCTGCCTGGCCGGAGCGGCTTTAGCAGCGCCTCGCGCAGCCAGTGGAAGGTGATCCGGACATCGATTTGCCAGTTGACCGAGAACGTCTCCCACGTCTGCTCCTGCAGCGAACGCATGTGCGGGCTCGCGCCGGCCACCAGAACGACAACCTCGGGCTCGTAGCGGTCGAGCAGGCTCGCTGCCACGGTGGCGTCAGCGGCGTCGGCGATCTCCCCCTGGATGCTGCCGGCAGCGTTGGCCGGCTCGGGAAACGCCGCCCCGGTGCGGGAGACAGCAACTATTGGGGCGCCGGCCTCGGCGAACGCCGTGACGATCCCGTGGCCCAGGCCGCGGCTCGCACCGACGACGATCGTGGTTCTGCCGGACAGGTCTTTCATGGTGTCCTCCTCCCTCATTCCGGAGCACCCGTCGCCGGAGCCGGCTCCAGCTGCTCATCCGGTGCCCTCTGCCGCGGGCCGAGAAGAACGAGCACAACGATCAGGCCGATGCCCGCGAGGAGCAGCCCTGCGAGGGCCACCGCATACGCGCTGATCACCCACTGCAGGGCGCTGGCCGAGAAGCCGAGGTCGGCCTCGATCGAGGGCAGCGCGACGATGACGATCGCCCCATCGAGGATGACCATGAAGAAGGCACCCCAGCGGAAGCGCGAGCGCCCACCAGCGGCGGGGATCGAGTGCGGGCGCGGCCCCGAGCCCGCGACCGACGCGGACAGTTCCATCATCAGCCTCCGAAGTCGTTCTCAGCTGTAGCCGTACGATCCGGCGTCGCGCGGAAACTCATCGGTCGTTTGCAGCCGGGCTCGCGACGCGGCGACGACGGCTCGAAGTTGTCGTGTGCGGTTGGCGAGCGATCTCGAGGTGAATCCGGGGATGAATGAGCGTCGGTTCGACGGTCCTCGAGTATGGGACCCGTCGCATCGTGGACCTCCCCGAACCGGGCCCTAAATGTTTGTTCGGCACACCCCTAAGGCAGGGTGCGCTGCAGCGGGCTTAGGTGTGAGCCGGTTCGGCGAGTAACGCCGGGAGTTGCGAGCGGGAGCTGATCCCGAGCTTGCGGTAGACGCTCGAGAGATGGACCTCGACCGTCTTCGGGGTGACCCGGAGAGCAACGGCGACACACCTCGGCACCTTGCTGCCCTGCCCGTGCGCGGCCTGCCCGATCAAAGGGGCCGCGCAAGAAGCTTCAAGACATGGGGGTGAGCGGCGGTCAAGCTTGAGCCTGCCGCAACGACGGAGAAGGGAGAAACCGCATGGCATCGATTCGTCGGGAGGCAGTGGTCGACATCCCAATCGAGGACGTCTGGGACGTAGTCCGAGACTTCGGCGCACTTCACGAGCGCCTTGCACCCGGCTTCGCCACCGACACCCGACTTGAGGGAGAGGACCGCATCGTTACGTTCTTCAACGGGACGGTCGTGCGTGAGAGGCTGATCAGCCGCAGCGATGAGCAGCGGCGCTTGGTCTGGACGATCCTGGATGGCCCGTGGACGCACCACAATGGCTCGGTCGAGCTGCATCCAGAGGACGGCAACCGGACCCGCTTCGTCTGGACGACCGACATCCTTCCTCACGAGACTGCTGACGCCACGGTGCCCATGGTGGAGCACGGGATCGAGGTCATTCGCAAAACGCTCGAGGGGCAAGAACGGCGATCGTCCAACGAATGACCATGACCATCACCCCAACCCTCAATCCCCGGGTCATCGGCCAGGCGGAGCGCCCATCGGACCATCCTGGACCGCATCCATGCTCGCACCGGGACTACCTTTCCTCAGTGGGTGGCCCTCACCGGGGCACAAGCATGACTCTCGCGCGGAGCTCGGGTTTGAGCAGCAGCAAGGTCGCTATCCGTGATCCTCGTCCCGCGAAGGCTGCTGGAGTCCGTATTGCGCCATCTCACGAGAGCGAACAACGGAGGTAATCCTTGGAAGCGTCAGAGCAGCAACTCGGGTCGAACGCGCGTGTGGCCGTCTACGGCGCATACGGTCATACGGCGAAGTTCGTCGCCGCCGAACTGGTCAAACGGGATCTGCGACCTGTGCTGTCAGGACGCGACGCCAGCAGGGTCGAAGCAGCCGCGGCTGATGTCGGGGCCTCGGAGTTCCACGTGGCTGTGGTCGGTCATCCGGCCTCGCTCGACCGGGCTATCGACGGTTGTGCAGTTGTGGTCAACTGCGCCGGGCCGTTCGCCGAGTCGGCCCCAGCCTTGATCGACGCAGCTGCGCGCGCCCGGGTGCACTACATCGACGTGACCGGAGAGATCCTCGTCGCCCTGGAGACGTTCGAGCGGTTCGAGGAGCCCTTCCGTGACGCCAGCCATGTCGTGCTCCCGGCCTTTGGCTTCTTCGGTGCGCTCGGCGACTTGGCGGCCACGACCCTGGCCGGCGCTTGGGACACTGTCGAGGAAGTGACATTGGCGGTTGCGCTCGACAGTTGGCAGCCGACGCGCGGGACGCGCTTGGCCGGCCAGCGTCGCGCCGGTCGGCGTATCGCGTTTGTCGACGGCCACCTGCACGTTCGTGCAGCCGACGACCCGATCCCGACCGGGCATTGGGAGTTCCCGCCGCCGTTCGGACGACAGGAAGTCGTCGGCGAGCTTACGACCGTGGATGTCATCACGATCGCGCGCCACCTAGCAAAGAACAAGATCGATGCGTTCCTCAACTTGGCGCCCGTTCGCGAGCTGATGGACCCGGATACGCCGCCGCCGCGGGCCGCCGACGCCCAGGGTCGATCAGCGCAGGTCTTCTGCCTCGACGTCGTCGTTCGCCGAGGCGACGAGACGCGGCGTCTTACCGTTCACGGCCAGGACATCTACGCGGTAACTGCGCCGATCGTCGTCGAGGCCGTCGAGCGGCTGCTTGAGGGCCGCTACCGACGCAACGGGCTCGGCACAGCCGGCGAAATCTTCGACGCCCGCGAGTTCCTGCACGCCCTGAAGGACGACGGCTACGTCCGGGTCGAGGAGGCGTATCGTTCGTGAGTTGCATCGTCTATTCCAGAACACAACTCGCGACCATCGAACGCGTCAATGCGAAGACCCACCCATTCCTCATCCGTAGACGCGATCGGAAGGTGGTCCAGATGGAGAAACAGTTCACCGCGATCCTCCAGAAGAGCCCGAACCGGGTCGGCTGGACATACATCGTCTGGGCCGAGTCCGTCGGGTATTTCGGGACTCATGGACTGGTCAAGGTCGGCGGGACAATCGACGGCCACCGGTTCCGGAGCTCGCTTCATGGCCATGGGCGATGGCAGCAACCTGCTGCCTGTGCGGGCCGACGTTCGCCGAGCCATCCAAAGGAGGCAGCGACGCCGTGACGGTCCGCCTGGCCAAGCGGATTACCGACTGATCGGCGACTCTCGGCGCCTGTCCGTCACCGTGGATCGGGGCTGTCGCCGTCAGGAGAGGTCGACGGTGCGGGCGTTCTCCGCCTCGATTTCCCGGACGATCTCATCGAGAACGTCCGGCGGGATTGCCGAGTCGACGGTCATTCCGAGGAGTGCATGGCCACCGCGGGTATCGCGGCTGACCTGCATTCCCGCGATGTTGACGCTGGCGTCGCCGAGATGCCGGCCAACGATCCCGACGATTCCCGGCCGGTCCACGTAGCGGCAGAACATCATGTGCTCGGTAGGCACCAGATCGATGTCGAAGCCGTCGATCTCAACAATCTTCTCGACGTGCCTTGGCCCGGAAAGCGTCCCAGAGACCGACACAACCTGACCGGTGGGAAGGGTCCCGCGAACGGTCACGAGATTGCGGTAGTCCGGGCTTTCCGGGCTCGTCGTCAGCCGCACCTCGACGCCGCGCTCCTGGGCGAGCAGCGGTGCGTTCACGTAGGACACCGACGACTCCTCGACGACGTCGGTGAACACGCCCTTCAACGCGGCGAGCTCGAGCACCTTCACGTCGTACTGCGTGATCTCACCACGGACCTCGACGTCCAGCTGGGCCGCGACGCCACCCGCGAGCGCGGTGAAGATCCGGCCGAGCTTCTCGGCCAGCGGCAGCCCAGGTCGGACGTCCTCGGCAATCGTGCCCCCCTGGACATTCACGGCGTCTGGCACCAGCTCGCCGCGGAGCGCGAGCATCACCGACTTGGCGACCGATGTTCCGGCCTTCTCCTGCGCTTCGTGCGTACTCGCCCCGAGATGTGGGGTCACAACGACGTTGTCGAAGCCGAACAGCGGGCTGTCCGTGCACGGTTCATTCGCAAAGACGTCCACGCCGGCCCCGGCGACTCGGCCCTCCTTCAGCGCCGTGGCCAGAGCGTGCTCGTCGACGATGCCGCCGCGCGCGGCGTTGATGATCCGGGCCGTCGGCTTGACGTGTTGCAACGCCTCGTCCCCGATGAGTCCGATCGTCTCGTGGTTCTTCGGCAGGTGGATGGTTACGAAGTCGCTCTCGGTGAGCAGATCATCCAGGGGTACGAGGCGTACGCCGAGCTGTGCGGCCCGGGCCGCCGGAATGTACGGGTCATAGGCAAGGAGCTTGACCCCGAAGCCGGCCAGGCGCTGCGCGACGAGTACTCCGATCCGGCCGAGGCCAACGATGCCGACGACCTTCTCCTGCAGCTCCACCCCGGTGAACTTCGACCGTTGCCACTCCCCTCGCTTGAGCGCACTGTCTGCGGCCGGGATATTCCGGGCCGTAGCGAAGAGGAGGGCGACTGTGTGCTCGGCCGCCGACACGATGTTGGACTGCGGCGCGTTCACGACCATGACACCGGCTCGGGTGGCGGCCGGCACATCCACGTTGTCGAGGCCGACCCCGGCGCGGGCGACCACCCGAAGTTTCGGCGCCGCCGCAATCACCTCTCCGTCGACCCGAGTTGCACTGCGGACGATCAACGCGTCCGCGGCCGTGAGCTCGGCCAGCAGCGCTTTGCGGTCGGTCCCGTCAACCTTCCTGACCTCGTACTCGTCCTCGAGGAGTGCGACGCCTGCGGGTGAGAGCTCCTCGGCGACGAGCACGACAGGCTTGGTCACGGCTGTGGTCCTTTCGTCCCCTTCTAAGCGGCCCGGACGGCCGCCAACACGGTTCTGGGGATGATCACGACAACTGGCGCGGCCTGAGAACACCGCGCCGTGTGCACGGCGTGCCCGCCAGTCTAGTGCGCAGCCCGCGGGAGTCCTTACAGCGGCCAAAGCTCTGGATAACCTCAGCCTGTGTCGGCCGGGTCCGCGCTTGCGGGTGTGGTCGGCATGCTTCTCATGTGCGAGCGGTCGACGTGGTCCGGGCGTACGGAGGTGCCGCGCGCTGATGTCAGCTCGCAGCCGCCGGGATAACTCGTCATGTCCTCGCCAGTGATCTGCGGCTGGGACTCATTGTCCGGCTGGTCGAGGAACCTGCTCATTGCCCGGCCTTCGAACGGACTACCTCGAAGCGGTGAGGCTCAACGGATACCTGTCCCACGTCTCGGCGGCCCAGCTTGGGGTCTCGATTTACTCGCCGAGCCCGCGGTTTCCCTCGTGGCCATAGCACATGATCGACCGGTGCCGCCGGCGAGCGCAGTTGTACACCGAATGCGGCGACATGAGCTGATTCAGACAACGCACAACCCGTGGCCCGTGACGACGTTGAACGGACTCTCAACCCATTGCGCTCGGACCATGCCGTTCCCTGAGTCACTGGCGATGACTGACTCTGCGTTGCGGCGCAAGCTCGTAAATAGCGACACCCTTGAAGGCTTTGCCCTGCGGGTGCTTGCCCCCGGCGCCGCTCTCGTACGACAGGTGTTCCGTGCAGCAGACGGCCGCAGCGCCTCCATCGGCGAATCTTTCGCGCGAGCGGCGGCGCTGGACGCAGGAGTTCCACCACGCGAGCTGCAGTACCCCATGCAGTCGCCCGACGGGTCCATCCGACCCGCGAATATGCCCAGACCAGCGGATTAATCGCGACGACGCTCAATTGACGCTGGAGGGATGCCGGTTGAGGGACAGAAACTCATACAGTTGGAGGTCAACTCATTCGTTGCCATCCTTATTGCGGCATTTGCACAAGCGATCCTGTACGAGTTTCTGTTTCGCAAGCGGCGGCTAGTCGATCCAGCTCATCATCGGGCGGAATTGGGCACCGGTCTGCTCGATCTCGCGGTTGCGTTCCGTCTCGCGCATACGAGCGAAGTTTGGCGACCCACTGTCGTACTCCTCGATCCAGCGCCGGGCGAACGACCCGTCGCGGATCTCGGCCAGGATGCGCCGCATCTCGGCGCGCGTCTCGTCAGTGACGATCCGGGGGCCGCTGATATAGCCGCCGTACTCAGCGGTGTCCGACACACACCACCACATCTTGGACAATCCGCCCTCATAAATGAGGTCGACGATCAGCTTCATCTCGTGCAGGCACTTGGAGTAGGCGACCTCAGGCTGATAGCCGGCGGCGACGAGCGTCTCGAAACCGGCCTTGATGACCTCGGACAGGCCGCCGCAAAGAACCGCCTGCTCCCCGAAGAGATCGGTCTCGGTTTCCTCGGTGAACGTCGTCTTGATCGCGGCCGCCCGGGTGCCGCCGATGCCCTTGGCGTACGACAGGGCGAGGTCCCAGGCCTTCCCAGTGGCGTCTTGTTCGACCGCAACGAGGACCGGCACGCCCTTGCCCTCGGAGAACTGCCGCCTAACAAGGTGCCCGGGCCCTTTCGGTGCGACCATGCAGACGTCCACCCCGGTCGGCGGCTTGATGAGCCCGAACCGGATGTTGAGGCCGTGTCCGAAGAAGACCGCCTCGCCGTCCACAAGGTTCGGCTCGACTGCTTCGGCGTAGAGCGAGCGCTGCACCGGATCGGGCGCGAGGATCATGATCAGGTCGGATTCTTCGCACGCCTCGTACGGCGCGAGGACGCGCAGTCCCTCCTCCTCGGCGGCCGCCCGGCTCTTGGAGGTCTCTGGCAGGCCCACCCGAACATCCACGCCCGAGTCACGCAACGAGAGCGCGTGCGCGTGTCCCTGGCTGCCGTAGCCGAGGACCGCGACGTGCCGGGACTGGACGACGCCCAGGTCCGCGTCGTCGTCGTAGAACAGCTCCGCCACAAGGTGCTCCTTGGAGTGTTGTTTCGCATGAATGGCCCGTTGTTACCAACCCAGCGGGGATGAATGTGCCGTTCGCGCGAACCTATCGAGCGAACGGCACATTCATCCGGCTAGCTGGCGACGGCGCGGAGCGCGCGATCGGTAAGGGAGCGGCCGCCGCGGCTGATGGCGACCAGGCCTGACTGCACGAGCTCTTTGATGCCGAACGGTTCGAGCACCCGGAGCAGCGCTTCGAGCTTGTCCGCGCTCCCCGTCGCCTCCACGGTGACCGCGTCGGGAGCGACATCGACAACCTTGGCGCGGAACAGTTGTACGGTCTCGAGCACGCGCGAGCGGCTGTCGAGGTCGGCGCGGACCTTTACCAGCAGCAGCTCCCGCTGCACCGACGTTGCCGGATCGAGTTCCACGATCTTAATCACGTTGACCAGCTTGTTGAGCTGCTTGGTTACCTGCTCCAGCGGCCTGTCCTCGACGTTCACCACGATCGTCATCCGGGAAACCTCGGGATGTTCGGTCGGCCCGACCGCGAGCGAGTCGATGTTGAAGCCGCGCCGGGAAAACAGTCCGGCGACCCGGGCGAGCACTCCTGGCTTGTTCTCGACCAGGACCGACAGCGTGTGCCTGCTCATCTACCGCCTCCGCTGCCAAGCGGGCCAACCGAGACCCGCCCGGCGGTCGTACCCGATCACGCTTACTCCTCCCGGTCCCATTGGGGGGCGAGACCCCTGGCGACCTGGATGTCGTCATTGGAGGTGCCGGCCGGAACCATCGGCCAGACCATTGCGTCCTGATGTACGACGAAGTCGACGACGACAGGTTTGTCGTCGATCGCCATGGCCCTCTCGATCGTGGCGTCGACAGCCGCAGCCTTCCCACAGCGCAGGCCCACGCAGCCCATTGCCTCCGCGAGCTTGACGAAGTCGGGGATGCGCTGTGTGTGCAGATCGGTGTTCGAGTGGCGGGTGCCATAGAACAGCGTCTGCCACTGCCTGACCATGCCCAGGCTGTTGTTGTTGATGACGGCGACCTTGATCGGAATGCCGTTGAGCGCGCAGGTCGCGAGCTCCTGGTTGGTCATCTGGAAGCAGCCATCGCCATCGATCGCCCACACAATTGCTTCCGGTCGGCCGACCTTCGCACCCATTGCCGCCGGGATCGCGTAGCCCATCGTGCCGAGGCCGCCGGAGTTGATGAAGCTACCCGGGCGCTCGTAGGAGATGAACTGCGCCGCCCACATCTGGTGCTGGCCGACCCCGGCGCAGTAGATCGCGTCCGGCCCGGCGATCGCCCCGATCCGCTGGATCGCGTACTGCGGCGCGAGCGAGCCGTCGGCGGGAGTCTCGTACCCCGGCGGGTAGGTCTGCTGCCAGGCCCGCAGTGTCTGCCACCACTCCGCATAGTCTCCGCGGCGGCCGGCGGTGTGTTCGGCCTGGACAGCGAGGACGAGATCGGCGATCACTTCCCGGCAGTCGCCAACAATCGGCACGTCGGCGACGCGGTTCTTCGAGATCTCGGCCGGGTCGATGTCGGCGTGTACGACCAGCGCGCCGGGCGCGAAGCTGTCCAGGCGCCCGGTCACCCGATCATCGAAGCGGGCGCCGAGGCTCACGATCAGGTCGGCCTTCTGCAGGGCGCCGACGGCGGCGACGGTGCCATGCATGCCCGGCATACCGAGGTGGTGGGGGTGGCTGTCGGGGAACACGCCGCGCGCCATCAGCGTCGTCACGACCGGCGCACCGACGAGGTCGGCAAGGACCCTCAGCTCGCCGGCGGCCCGGGACTTGATCACGCCACCGCCGACATAGAAGACCGGGCGGCGCGCTTCGACGATGACTCTGGCCGCCTCGCGGACCTGCTTTGCGTGTGGCCGGCTAACCGGCCGGTAGCCGGGCAGGTCGAGCCGTACCGGCCACTCGAACGACGTTCTGGCCTGCAGTGCGTCCTTGGCGATGTCGACGAGTACGGGTCCGGGCCGGCCGGTTCCGGCAATGTGAAACGCCTCGGCGACCGTTCGCGCGATATCCCGAGCGTCGGTTACGAGGTAGCTGTGTTTCGTTACAGGCATCGAGATGCCCCGGATGTCGGCTTCCTGGGAGCCGTCAGTCCCGATCAGTGGGGTGGGAACCTGGCCGGTGATTGCCACGATCGGCACAGAGTCCATGTAGGCATCGGCGAGCGGCGTCACGAGATTGGTCGCCCCCGAACCGCTGGTCGCCATGCAAACGCCGACCCGCCCGGTTGCCTGCGCGTACCCCTCCGCGGCGTGGCCCGCGCCCTGCTCGTGTCGCACCAGGATGTGACCCAGCTTGGTCGAGTCGAGGAGAGGATCGTACGCGGGCAGAATGGCGCCGCCCGGAATGCCAAATACGGTGTCCACGCCGACCGCCTCGAGGACACGGATCAGGGCCTGAGCCCCGGTCACCTCAGTGGGTTGAGCGGATGACCCGCCCGGAACCCCACGCTGTCCTTGCTGGGTGGACGATCCCCCGGCCCCCCCGCTTCGCCGGCCGGGGGACGGGGTCGCGGCGAACCTCTGGTCCGGTGGTCGGGGTTCCGGAGCGCGTGGGACCCCCCGTTGGGTCGGGCTGTCCGTCATGGTCCTCGCCTCGCTGCTGTCAGTTCGGGATTCGCGAGCAGATGGGAAACAAAAACCCCCAGGCCCTGGTGGGCACGTGGGGGTCGCGCGCGCGGCTGCTGCTCGTCGGTCAGCCGGCGCGCCCACAGAGTACGAGAATTCGGTGCTGCATGGGGTCAGACGTTGTCGCACCCTGCCGCGGCCTGTCAAGCACACGCTACGGGCCGTCTCAGGATTTAGACCGCCGCTGGTTGGCGCGACCGCAGTCGGCGGGCTGGCCGGTCGGCCAGGCAGTCAGGCGCTGAGTCGGACGCAGCGGTGGTGGATGTGGCCCGACGTCAGGTGCAGACCGCTCCTGTCGCGGGGGAGCCGACGAGCTTGGCGTACTTCGCGAGCACTCCGGTTGTGTAGCGCGGTGGTGGCGATGTCCACGTGATCCGTCGTCGTTCCAGCTCCGCCGGGTCGACAAGCAGGTCGAGCCTTCGAGTGCGGGCATCTAGCCGGATCGGGTCGCCATCGTGGACAAGCGCGATCGGTCCGCCTCTGACCGCCTCCGGCGCGACGTGGCCGACGCAGAAGCCGGTGGTCGCTCCGGAGAACCGTCCGTCGGTGATCAGCAGTACATGCTTCCCGAGACCGGCACCCTTGATTGCTCCGGTTACCGCCAGCATCTCCCGCATGCCAGGTCCGCCTGCCGGTCCCTCGTGCCGGATCACCACGACGTCGCCCGCCTCGATCCGGCCGTGGGTGAGCGCGGCCATCGCGTCCCTTTCGTCGTCGAATACCTTCGTCCGACCCTCGAACACGTCGTTCTCGAGGCCTGCGCTCTTGACCACAGCGCCCTCTGGCGCGAGGGACCCGCGCAAAATGGTCAGCCCGCCGGTCTTGTGGATGGGGTTGTCGAGGGCATGGATGATCTTCCCATCGGGCTCGGACGGCGTGAGCTCCGCCAGGTTCTCTGCGATGGTGCGGCCGGTCACGGTGAGCGCGTCGCCGTGGATCAGGCCAGCATCGAGCAGGGCTTTCATGACAACCGGCACGCCGCCGACGCGGTCGATGTCGTTCATCACATAGCGCCCGAACGGCTTGACGTCTGCTAGGTGTGGGGTTGCGTCGCCAATCCGGTTGAAGTCGTCGAGCGTGAGGTCGACCTGCGCCTCGTGCGCGATGGCGAGCAGGTGGAGGACGGCGTTGGTGGAGCCGCCTAGCGCCATCACGACCGCGATGGCATTCTCGAAGGCCTTCTTTGTGAGGATCTGGCGGGCCGTGATGCCGCGCTCCAGCAGGCGCACGACGGCCGCTCCGGCCTCGCGGGCCGCGCGGTCCCGGCGCTCGTCCGGGCCTGGCGGGGCCGCGGAGCCCGGGAGGGCCAGGCCGAGCGCCTCGGCGGCGCTGGCCATGGTGTTCGCCGTGAACATGCCACCGCAAGCGCCCTCCCCCGGGCAGGCGTGCCGCTCGATCTCGGTCAGCTCGCGTTCAGTGATGCGGCCGGCCGCCCGAGCGCCCACGGCCTCGAAGACGTCGCCGATGGTGAGCTCCCGGTCGCCGAGCCGGCCGGGGAGGATCGAGCCCGCGTAGACAAACACGGCGGCGACGTCCAGCCGGGCCGCGGCCATGAGCATGCCAGGTTCGGACTTATCGCAGCCTGCGAGGAGCACCGCGCCGTCGAAGCGTTCGGCGTGCATGACGCACTCGACCGAATCGGCGATGATCTCGCGGGAGACCAGGGATGCGCGCATGCCCTCGTGGCCCATTGAGATGCCGTCCGATACCGAGATCGTGCCGAACTCGAGCGGGAAGCCGCCGGCGCGGTGCACGCCTTCCTTGGCGGCCTTCGCCAGCCGGTCCAGCGGCAAGTTGCACGGAGTGATTTCGTTCCAGGACGAGGCAACCCCGATCTGGGGCTTCGCAAAGTCGTCATCGTGCATGCCGACCGCGCGGAGCATCGCACGGGCCGGGGCTCGCTCGTATCCGTCGGTCACCTCGCGGCTTCGGGGCCTGGCGTCGGGCATCACTGGGCCTTTGGGAGATCGAGTACGGTGGCATGCGGTACCGCTATCCGGGATCACCGGTGGCACCTACGGCGATGGCGGTGCCGCTCAATCTACGCCAGGGGCGGCCGAGCACCACGCTCCGCTCTGGCCCGACGCCTTTCGAACGAACGGCACTTTCAGCCAGTAGGTTCGTTAGAAAGTGCCGTTCATACGCGCCGAGGGTGCGAAGACCGTCGGTGCTGCTATGTGTGGCGGCCATCGATGGGCCGCCACAGAGATAATGATCTACCTAAACGAAGATCAGTGGACCGCCAGCATCGAGAAACGGCCGAAATTCTCTATGCGACAGTCCACGAATACCGGCACTGGCTGCCAAAACTCGACGTGACGGTCCATCGTTGCGTCCAGCCCAACCTATTGCGGCGACTGTGAAGCTGCTTTCACCAGTGACTTAGCTGGTTGAGTCGATCGGGCTGGAACGAATGCGGACCTGGGCGTCGGAACTGAACAGCATACGGCGGTCGGCCAGCCGCGGCACCGCGTCGCGCAGCTCTGCTCCTCGCGGCGGCGCAGTGACCGGAGTCTAACCGCCGTTGACCGAGTGACCGACGTCAGGCCGCCTGGGCAGGCGTATCGGTGGTGCCGCTTTCGTCGGGAAGCTGAGGCTCATAGCCGATGTAGTAAGCGAGCCCGCACGAGGCGCAGACCAGCTCCGGGCATTCGTCGCCGTGCCCATCGGGGCACGGAGGGTGTTCGAAGGTCGTGTTGCCGCACTCGGTGCACCAGCCCTCCAGCGCTTCCGAAACGGCCAGCTCGGACTCTCCGCTCGTCGTCACCGCGGACCTCCCCTCAGCGATCAGCAACCGCCTCCGGGATACGACCGTCCCACGCCGAGCCGACAAACCCCTGCATCCGCCCACCCTCGGCGTGTCGCGCCGCACCGGCGCCGCGGGCTTGCCCCAATAGCGGCCCCGCCGACCCTTGATCGCTGAAAGGTGGATCGAAGTGTCCGCCGCGGAATACTTCGATCCACCTCTTGGCGATCACGACCTCTGCGCCGGCCTGTCGCAAACCATCGATGGGCAAGCGTGGGGAGACTCAGCCTCCGGAGACGGCGGGCAGGATGGTGATCTCGACGCCGGGACTGAGCTTCGTGTCGAGGCGATCCAGATCCTTGATGTTGTCCCCAGCCACGAACACGTTCACGTGCTCCCGTAGGCGTCCTCTCTCGTCCCGCACCCGGCGCTCGAGGAGCGGGTGGTCCTTGGCAAACAGGTCCAGGACGTCGCTGACGGCACCGCCGTCCGTGATGTCTACCGCCAACTGTTTCGCTCCTCCCACGTACTCACGAAGCGGTCCCGGCAGCCAGACGACCACCTGCATCAGCGCCTCCTCGCTCGGTTTCATCGGGTTGGCGCTACTAACCCACGACTGCGGCCCGCACGGAGAGCACGTCCGGCAGGTGTTCTGCGACCGTATGCCAGGTCTCGCCTTCGTCTGGGCTCGCGAAGACCGCGCCGGAGCGGGTGCCGAGGTAGAGCCCGGCAGGGTCTGCGTCGTCGGCGGACATCGCGTCACGCATAACGGCGGCCTGGAAGCCCGCCTGAGGCAAGCCCTTGCTTAGCGGACGCCAGGTTTCCCCGGCGTCGTCGGTACGGAAGACCCGGCAACGTGACTCGGGGGGAGTGCGGTCGAAGTCCCCCCGCAGCGGAAAGACGTACGCGCTGCCGGTGCGCCGCGGATGCGCGACGATCGGAAAGCCGAAGTCGGCCGGTAGCCCACCGCCGATCGGCGACCAGCTGCCGCCGCCGTCGTCGGAGCGGAAAACGCCGCCGTGATTCTGCAGGAACATCTGCTCCGGCCGGCCGCGGTGGAAGGCGACCTTGTGCACGCACTGGCCGTACTCGGGATAGGGATCCGGCCTATGAAGCGCGATGATGCCCTTGTTGCTTGGCGCCCAAGTCTGCCCGCCGTCGGTTGTCTGGTAGACGCCGCCGGTCGACATCGCAACGGTCAGCTGCTGCCCGTCCGTCGGGTGTGGAAGGACGGTGTGAAGCGCCTGACCGCCGCCGCCCGGAAACCACGTTCGTCGGTGCGGGTGATCCCATAGGCCGCGTACCAGCTCGTAGGTTATCCCGCCGTCCTCGGAACGAAAGAGCGCCGACGGCTCGGTGCCGGCCCACATGACATCCGGCTCGTCTCGCTGTCCCGGCTGAATTTGCCAGACCCGGGCCAGCGACGTGTCGGTTCCCGCGGGGAAGGCCACCGGCGCGTGATCCGGCTCCTGCCAGGTCGTGCCAAGATCATCGGAAGCAAAGACGGAGGGCCCCCAATGCTGGCTGGTAGCCCCGGCGAGCACCCGCGCCGGACCGCGCCGGGTGTCGATGCATGCGGCATAGACCTCGCTCACGCCGATATCCGCCCGCTCAACCTGCCAGGAGACCCGATCGGCCGACCGGCCGAGAAAGAGCCCCTTGCGTGTCCCGATTGCCAGCAGGAAGTCGGTCACTCTGTTCTCACCCCTTCACGTAGCCGCTCGTAGTGACTGGCGCGTGCCGGCGTCCCCGCTCGATGCGCGGCGGGACACCGGGCACCGCTCCTCCAGTACTCCTACGAGCGGCACCGACAGGTTTTCGACAACCGCTCAGACGGTTCGTTGGATCACGTTAGCGAGCGGCTCGCCTCGCGCATACCGGGTCAGTTGGTCCCGGATGAGCCGGCGGGCGCGGGGCAGGAAAGCGCTCGATGCACCACCCACGTGCGGAGAGATCAGCACGCCGGGGGCCCGCCACAGTGGATGGTCGGGCGGCAGCGGCTCCGGGTCGGTCACGTCCAGCGCGGCCCGAAGGCGGCCGGCACCCACCTCGGCAAGCAGCGCATTGGTGTCGACGACCGGCCCGCGTGCCACATTGACGAGCACCGCCCGGCCAGGCATCGCCGCGAGGAACTCCCTTCCCACCATGCCTCGAGTATGCGGGGTCAGCGGAACCGTCAAGATCACGACGTTTGCCCGAGGCAGCAAATCGTACAGATCCGAAACCGCACTCACGCCCGGCCGCGCGCCGCGGGCGACCCGCAAAATGTCCACCTCGAACCCGGCGAACCGGCGCTCGACGGCTTCGCCGATCGCGCCATAGCCCACGATCAGGACGGTCTTGTCGGCGAGTGCGTCCCGGAAGCCATCCCGCCACTCGCCCGCGAGCTGCGCGCGCGCATAGTCGGCGAGGCCAGTTATGGCGGTAAGGGTGAGCGCAACGGCCAGCTCCGCCGTGCTGGTGTCGTGGACACCACGCGCGTTGCAGAGCGTGACCCCGGGCGGGACATATGGCTCGGCGTGCTCGACGCCGGCGGTGAGGAGTTGCACGACCCTGAGCGTGGGCATCCGGGCAATTGCCCGAAATGGCTCGACCGCGAAAACATAGTCAGGGACGTAGAACTCGATCTCGTCCAACCGTTCCGACGGCCAGATGTCGACCGTGATCCCGGCGGGAATCTCGCCCGGACCGGGTGCATACTCGGGGCCGGGCACCAGCGCTCTCATAACGCCGCACCCTATTCACCGTCGTGTCCGAGACCAGCCCAGACTCGATCGAGCCCCCGGGCAGAGGTACCGCCCGCGGCCGTCGGACCAGAGATGATGCGGCGGGGACGGGAACCTGGCCGGCAGCGGTTGCGTACCACCGATGTCGGCCCATCGACGGAAGGCAGGCTATGCGACGCCGAACTGTGATCGCTGTGGCGACCGTCATCGCCCTCGCGGCGGTCATTGGCTGCTCCGACGATGACGACGGTGCGCCGGCACCCACTAGCTCGCCTCCTGCCACGGGAAGATCGACTCCAAACGCCTCGCCCACCACCTCCACCGCGTCCGAGGGGCCAACCGGCGCGCAGCTCGAGCCCGTCGTGACCCGCGTGGTGGCCGGCGGCCTTACCAGCCCCTGGGGTCTGGTCTTCCTCCCCGACGGCTCCGCGCTGCTGTCCGAGCGGGACACCGGACGGATCAAGCGGGTGACAGCAGACGGCGACGTGAGCACCGTCGGGCAGGTGCCGGGCGTCGAACCCGGCGGCGAAGGTGGCCTGCTCGGGCTGGCCATCCCGCCCAACTTCGGCCAGAGCCGTTGGCTCTACGCATACTTCACCAGCGCCGACGACAACCGAATCGTTCGGATGAGGTACGAGAACCGCCGGCTCGGCGCGCCCGATCCCATCCTGACGGGCATCGGCAACGCGAGCTTCCACAACGGTGGACGGATCGGGTTCGGCCCGGACGGCATGCTCTACGCCGGAACCGGCGACGCCGGGCAGCCCGAACAGGCCCAGAACCGGGACTCGCTGTCCGGCAAGATCCTCCGGATGACGCCCGACGGCGACCCGGCCCCGGGCAACCCGTTCGGCTCCTCGCTCGTCTGGTCATATGGTCACCGCAACCCACAGGGCATCGCATGGGACGACCAGGGCCGGCTGTGGGCCTCCGAGTTCGGCCAGAACACGTGGGACGAGCTGAATCTGATTGAGCGCGGTCGCAACTATGGCTGGCCGCGGGCGGAAGGCCGGTCGGACAACAACGATTTCGTCAATCCGCTCGAGCAGTGGTCCACCGACGAGGCCTCGCCGAGCGGAGTCGCAGTGGCCGAGGGTGCGGTCTACATGGCTGCGTTGCGCGGATACCGGCTGTGGCAGATCCCGCTCGACGGCGACCAGACCGGCGAGCCCCGCGACTTCTTCGTCGACCGGTATGGCCGCCTCCGCACGATTGTTCTAGCCCCGGACGGCTCGCTCTGGCTCACCACCAGCAACACCGATGGGCGAGGTAGCCCGCCTTTCCCTCGTGACGATGACGACAAGATCCTCCGAGTGGAGCTTCGCGCACGCGATTGAGACACGGTGGACGCGGTGGTCGACGTCCTCACCTGAGCCGGCTCGGCACGGACCTCGAATCGAGGATCCGGCGGGAAGCGATCGCTTTCGCACCGTTCATTAGGCTGCGAGAGGTGCGTGGTGGGGACGGCCATGAGGGGCTCGCGGGCGGCGGACTGCGTGGCGACTCGTGGCGGAGCGATCTTTACAAATTGCGGCCGAGCGCGCCGCTCCCACGCGTACCAACGCCACCGGAGATCCTGACCCGTCCCGATGACGTCAAACGGGCTGGGGCTGGGGCGGCGCCTGCTGCCGTAGCTGGCGATGATCGCCTCAAGACGACACCTGGGTCCCGGCGGGTGACGCTCTGGATTGTCCTCCCGCTGGTCATGGCGTTTGCGGGGTTCGTCCTGCTGGCGGCCGTCGGTGCTGAAGTAGGCGTCGGCGGCTTGATCGTCGGTACCCTCTTTGCGCTGCTACCGGTGGTCCCGGTGCTCGCGGCCTTTCTGTGGCTGGACCGCAACGAGCCCGAGCCCATTCCGTACCTCGCCTTCGCCCTCGGCTGGGGAGCGACCGTGGCCGCGTTCATCGCCGTCGTTCTCAATACCGCCAGTATCGAGTTCCTCCGGCAGTACGGCGACGAGGACGTCACCATCGGCGCCGTCTTCATCGCCCCGTGGGTGGAGGAGGGCGCCAAGGGCGCCGCGGTCGCCCTGCTCGCGCTGCGTAGGCGGCGCGAGTTCGACGGCGTTGTCGACGGGCTGGTCTTCGCCGGTTTGTGCGGGCTCGGCTTCGCCTTCATCGAGAACATCCTCTACTTCGGTCGGGCATACACCGAGGCTGTTGCCGCGCACGGCACGGTGGGGGCTCTGGGCGCGGTGGGCGGCGTGTTCGTCCTCCGGGGGATCGGCAGTCCGTTCGCACATCCGATGTTCACCGCCGCAATCGGCGTCGGTTTCGGGATCGCCGCCTCGACCGACCGGCCCAGGGTCCGGGTCGCCGCTCCCTTCCTCGGCTACCTCTGCGCCGTCGCGCTGCACGCGCTATGGAACCTCTCCGCCGCGGGTGGGCTCGCCGGCTTCCTCCTGGTGTATGGGCTGGTCATGGTCCCGCTGTTCGCCGCCTACACCGGCCTGATGATGTGGGCACGCCGGCGCGAGGTTCGGGTGGTTGCGCAATGGCTTCCCGAGTACGGGATGGCGGGCTGGTTCAGTCTCGACGAGGTAGCCCGGCTCTCCGCACTGCAGGAACGGCGGCGAGCGCGGGCGGCGGCGAGCCGCTATGCCGGACGGGTGGGCAGGCGGGCGACCGCCGACTTCCAGCACGTCGCGACCGAGCTAGCCTTCCTGCGCAATCGGGCCGGCCGAAACGGGGTAGGACCTGACTTCGCCGAGCGGGAGCGGGACCTGCTCACCGCCCTTGCGGCGAGCCGCTCCCATCTCCCGCTTG
Source organism: Actinomycetota bacterium (assembly GCA_046725875.1). GTDB lineage: Bacteria > Actinomycetota > Actinomycetes > JAKEEW01 > JAKEEW01 > JBKOZJ01. The sequence goes on along the minus strand of JBKOZJ010000039.1, from coordinate 39,583 downwards.
CACCACTGACCCGGGCCGGCCGGTAGGTTGATGATCTGAGATTGGGAGGACAGCCATGGAGACTTTGCTCGGCGTCGCGGCGCTCCTCGCCGGCATCGGCGTGCTCTGGCTCTGCTTCGCTCTAGGTGTCTTCTACTTCACCCGGACGGGGCGTGAGGGCATGCGTATCCAGCGGATGGAGGACGAGCACCGGCAGCAGATGCTGCGCCGGGAGTAGGCGGCGCGAGGACCTCCAGCGGACATCCAGCGTTGGCGTAAGTGTCGGCAGCGGTTGATCAGGCGGGGATCTCTGCCAAAGCGACGGCGGCAACCGAGGCTCGGCGCGCCTGGATCGCGGGCGCAAGGGCGAGAACGATCGCTGCCGATCCGACGGCGACCACAAGGCAGCCGGACCACAGCACGGTCTCGCCGAACGCTTGGAAGACCTGGGTGCCGACGATGGGGGCCGCGAAGGCGGCCGCGCCGAACGACACCCCCACCGCGGCGCTGTAGCGTCCGCGCTGGTCAGGTGGCGCGATGTCGGCAACCAGGGCAGGCCCGACCGCGTTGAACCCGATCTCGCCGAGCGTCCAGACCACCACAGTTGCCGCGAACATCGGCAGGGTGTTGGCGAACGTGGTTAGCCAGAAGCCAAGGCCGATGAGCACGGATGAGCCGGCGAGCAGTGGTATCGCCGGAAGCCGGTCGACCACCCGCATCACGATCGGCTGCACCGCAATGACAGTGATCGGGTTGACTGCGTAGACAAGACCGAACCCGCTCGGCCCGTAACCGTCCGCTCGCATCGCAAGCGGCAGGGTCACCGCGTATTGGACGTAGACGATGGAGCCGAGCAGGGTTGACGCGACCAGTCCGAGCAGTACACCGTCGCGGACGACCACTCCGTATCCATGCCCTCCCCGCTGAGTGGTCGCCACTCGCGTCTCGGGAACCAGCCTGGCGATCAGAACCGCGAAGATCACGCACGTCACGGCGTCTAGAGCGAACAGCAACCAGAACGAGCGGCTGGCCAGAAGGCCGCCCGCGACGCCGGCCACCGACACACCGAGGTTGATCGCCCAATAGAGCAAGGCAAATGCCCGCGGCCGACGCTCTGACGGAACCAGATCAGCCACCAGTGCGGACACAGCCGGGCGATACGCATCGATCATCAGTCCCGCTACCACCGCAGCGATCGCGATCAGAACCAGCCCGCGCGCGGCGGCGAAAAGCATAAACGCCGCCGCCGTGCCGAGCATGCTGGCCACGAGCGTGGCTCGGCGCCCAATGCGGTCGGTCAAGTAGCCGCCGACCGGCTGGGAGACAAAGGATCCGAAACCAAAACAGGCAACGACCGCTCCAACCGTGGAGGGATCGAGATCCCGAGGGCCGGCGAGATAGAGCGCTAGGAACGGCTCAACGAAGAACCCGACACGGTTGATGAAGGTGCCGACGAGCAACACCCAGAATGCCTTGGGTAGCCCCTCGGCAGTCCGCTTCCACCACGCTCGCAGCACCTCCGGCACGCTACCGCCCGGCGCCGACAGAAAACGGCGCGCAATGGGGGTGCCAAGACCTGATCTTGTGGCCTCGACTCGCGCGCGCGCTCATTCTGCCCGCCTGGCCCGGGGGAGCAGGGGAATCAGTCAGCGGGCTTCCAGCCGGGTGAGGATCAGCTCCCGGACGCGGGACGCGTCAGCCTGGCCGCGCGTCGCCTTCATGACCGCCCCGACCAGGGCCCCGGATGCGGCAACCTTGCCGGACCGCACCTTGTCCGCGATGTCCGGGTTGGCGGCGATCGCCTCGTCCACGGCGGCACCAAGTGCCGCCTCGTCGCTGACGACCGCAAGCCCGCGGTTGGCGACCACATCGTCCGGCGAGCCCTCGCCGGCGATAACCCCCTCGATAACCTGGCGAGCCAACCGATCGTTCAGCGTCCCCGCGGCGACCAGCTCGACCACGCGGGCCACCGCACTGGGTGTTATCGGCAGCGTTGCAACCTCGACACCCCGCTCGTTGGCGTGCCGGGCCAGTTCCCCGAGCCACCACTTCCGCGCCTCGGCCGGGGGTGCGCCGGCCGCCACGGTGGCCTCGACGACGTCGAGCGCGCTGGCGTTGATAATCGCCTGCAGGTCTACCGACGCGAGATTCCACTCACCGGCGAGCCGCTTGCGCCGGGCGGTCGGCAGCTCGGGCAACGCGGCGCGCAGCTCCTCGATCCACTCACGGGAGGGCGCGAGGGGCACCAGGTCCGGGTCGGGGAAGTAGCGATAGTCCTGCGCCTCTTCCTTGCTGCGGCCGGACGTGGTCACGCCGGTGTCCTCGTGCCAGTGCCGGGTTTCTTGTACGACCCGCCCGCCGGCGGCCAGAACGCCCGCCTGGCGCTGAATCTCGTAGCGAACCGCCCGCTCCACCGAGCGCAGCGAGTTGACGTTCTTCGTCTCACTTCGGATGCCCCACTCGGTAGCACCGCGAGGAGCGATGGACACGTTGGCGTCGCACCGCAGCGAGCCCTCTTCCATCCGTACATCTGAAACGCCCAACGCACGGCAAATTTCGCGCAGCTCGGTGACATAGGCACGCGCAACCTCGGGGGCAAGTGCGCCGGTCCCGGTGACGGGCTTGGTGACGATCTCGACGAGCGGAATCCCGGCCCGGTTGTAGTCGACCAGCGAGTAGGCGGCGCCGTGGATGCGGCCGGTCGCACCGCCCACGTGCAGCGTCTTGCCCGTGTCCTCTTCCAGGTGTACGCGCTCGATGCCGATGCGGAAGGTCTGCGGCCCCTCGGCGGTATCGACCTCGACGTCGAGCCTGCCGTCGATGCACAGCGGCTCGTCGTACTGCGAGATCTGATAGTTCTTCGGCATGTCCGGATAGAAGTAGTTCTTCCGGGCAAAGCGGCACCACTCGGCTATCGAGCAGTTCAGCGCCAGGCCTATCTTCATCGTCGCCTCGACAGCGGCCTTGTTCGCGACCGGCAGCGAGCCGGGCAGGCCAAGGCAGGTCGGGCAAACCTGGGTGTTCGGCGGCGCGCCGAAGGTCGTCGTACATCCGCAGAACATCTTCGACGCCGTACTCAGCTCCACGTGCACCTCGAGGCCCAGCACGGGCTCGTAGGCTGCCACCGCCTCCGAATACGGCACCAATGCGTCCGCCGCCACCACATCAGTCATCGTCAATCCATCCGTCCAATCAGCCGTCGGTCGCTCACAGCGACGGTGCCTCATCGAGCAGCGGGTGACCCCAGGTCTCTCGCAGCGCCGCCTCCACCGCCGCGCCGACCCGGTATACCCGGTCGTCCGCGAGGGTCGGCGCCATGATCTGCAGGCCAACGGGGAGGTCGTCGTCGGGTGCGAGACCGCACGGCAGTGACATTGCGGCGTTGCCCGCGAGGTTGGCCGGGATTGTGCAGAGGTCCGCGAGATACATGGCTATCGGGTCGTCCACCCGCTCTCCGATCCGGAAGGCCGTCGTCGGAGTTGTCGGGGAAACGAGGACGTCGACTGCCTTGAATGCCTCATCGAAGTCTCTCGTGATAAGCGTGCGAACCTTCTGCGCCTGCCCGTAGTAGGCGTCGTAGTAGCCCGACGACAAGGCGTAGGTGCCGAGCATTATGCGGCGCTTGACCTCCGGGCCGAAGCCCGCCTCGCGGGTCAGCGCCATAACCTCTTCGGCCGTCCGGGTGCCATCGTCACCCACCCGGAGCCCGTAGCGCATGCCGTCGAACCGCGCGAGGTTCGACGAGCACTCGCTCGGCGCGATGAGGTAGTAGGCGGGCAGGGCGTAGCCGAAGTGCGGGCAGGACACTTCGACGATGTCCGCACCAAGCTTGCCGAGCAGCTCGACCGCCTCATGGAACCGATGTTCGACGCCCGCCTGGTAACCCTCGCCGGACAGCTCCCGCACCACCCCGACGCGCAGGCCGGTCACATCCGCGGCCTGCGCGGCCTCGACCACCGGTGGCACCGGCGAGTTGATCGACGTCGAGTCGAGCGGGTCATGGCCGGCGATCGTCGCATGGAGGAGCGCCGCGTCGAGCACGTTCCTGGCGAGCGGTCCGGCCTGGTCGAGGCTGGACGAGAACGCGACCAGTCCGTAGCGGGATACGCCGCCGTAGGTCGGCTTCACACCGACGATGCCGGTGACTGCGGCTGGCTGCCGGATCGATCCGCCCGTGTCGGTGCCGATGGCGAGCGGGACTTGATACGAGGACACCGCGGCGCTCGACCCACCGGACGAGCCGCCCGGAATCCGGTCGAGGTCCCATGGGTTCCGTGTTGGCCAAAACGCGGAATTCTCGGTTGACGAGCCCATCGCGAACTCGTCCATGTTGGTCTTGCCGAGGATCACCACGTCCGCCTCGCGCAGGCGGCGGGCAACCGTGGAGTCATAGGGGGGCCGCCAGCCCTCGAGGATCTTCGACCCGCAGGTAGTTGGAACGCCCCTCTGGGTGAGCACATCCTTGAGGGCGAGAGGTACTCCGGCCAGCGGCCCGAGCGGTTCGCCCGCCGCCCGGCGAGCATCGACCGTACGAGCGACGGCCAGCGCTCCCTCGCGGTCGATGTGGAGGAACGCTCGCACCTTCTCGTCGACGGCGGCGATCCGCTCGAGGTGCGCCTCGGCCACCTCGAGCGCCGATACCTCGCCGCTCCCGACCAGGGCGGCGGTGGCGCTGGCCGACAATCGGGTCAGCTCGCTCACGTCCATCACCCCTCGTCCAGGATGCGAGGCACCCGGAACCGGCCGTCTTCGGCCGCCGGCGCGCCTGCCAGCACCTCGGCCTGGTCAAGGGCCGGTTGCACCTCGTCGGCGCGGAAGACGTTGGTCAGCGGCACGGAGTGGGACGTCGGCGGAATGTCGTCGGCCGCCACTTCGGAGACCCGAGCCACCGCACCGATGATCACGTCGAGTTGGCCGGCGAAGTGATCGAGGTCGGCGTCAGTCAGCTGCATCCGGGCGAGCTTCGCCAAGTGCGCCACCTCGGCACGGGTAATGGCCATGGTTCGCCGCTCCTTGTTTCCTCGGGAACCCAGCCATCCTAGGAGGGCTGGGTTGGGATGACTCTCTGCGCGGTAACGCGTCAGGATCTCCTGAACCAGCCTAGGACCCGGCAACGCGCGCTTCACCGCAATAAGTCGGCAACCGCCCGCGCTCGGGGGGTGAGGGAGCCTGTAGAAGAGCCCCTATCCAACCGCGATCTCGTAGAAGGGCTCTGTCCACCAATGAGATTGGAGCACGGACCGTTCTACCGGTCGGGGCCGTGGGCGAGTAGGGCGTCGAAGCCGGCCTCGTCGAGGATCGCGATGCCCAGCTGCACGGCCTTGTCGTACTTGGAGCCCGGGTTGTCGCCGGCCACGACGAAATCGGTCTTCTTGGACACCGAGCTCGCCGCCTTGCCGCCGCGCTCCTGGATCGCGAGGGTCGCCTCGTCCCGGCTGTACCGGTCGAGCGACCCGGTCACGACGATCGTCAGTCCCTCGAGCAGGCGCGGGCCCTCGTCGCCGCCGGCCTCCTCCAGCTCGACGCCGGCCGCCCGCCATTTGTCGACAATCTCGCGATGCCAGTCGACGGCGAACCACTCCTTGATCGAGGCGGCGATGGTCGGACCGACGCCTTCGGTAGCAGCGAGCTTCGCCTCCGAGGCGGCCGCGATCGCGCCGACGGAGCGGAACTCTCGCGCCAGTGCCTGCGCAGCGGTCGGCCCGACGTGTCTGATCGACAGGGCGACCAGCTTGCGCCACAGCGGCCGGATCTTGGCCAGCTCCAAGTTTTCCAGCAGCCGCACCGCGTTGGCGGACAGGTCGCCACTGCGGACCGTGAAGAATTCGGACTTCTTGAGCTTCGCCGCTGTCAGCGCGAACAGGTCGCCCTCGTCCTGGACCAGCTTGGAGTCGAGCAGCGCCATGGCGGCCCGGTAGCCAAGCACCTCGACGTCCAAAGCCCCCCGCGAGGCGAGGTGGAACAGCCGCTCCCGCAGCTGCGCCGGACAGGATCGCGCATTCGGGCAGCGGATGTCGACGTCGCCCTCCCGCTCGGGCGCAAGCTCCGTTCCGCATTCGGGGCAGTGCGTTGGCATCACGAACTCGCGCTCGGATCCGTCGCGCAGGTCGACCACCGGGCCGACGATCTCAGGGATGACGTCGCCGGCCTTGCGGAGCACGACTGTGTCACCGGTCAGGACGCCCTTGCGTTTGATCTCATTCGCGTTGTGCAGTGTCGCGTTCTCGACGGTGGACCCCGACACCTTCACCGGCTCCATCACTCCATAAGGCGTCACCCGGCCGGTCCGGCCGACATTCACCCGGATGTCGAGCAGCTTGGTGTTGACCTCCTCGGGTGGGTATTTGAACGCGATCGCCCACCGCGGTGCTCGCGAGGTCGAGCCGAGTCGGCGTTGCAGCGGAACCTGGTCGACCTTGACCACGACCCCATCGATCTCGTGTTCGACCGAGTGGCGGTGCTCGCCGTAAAGGGCGATGTAGTCGCGGACCCCGTCTAGATTCGGGAATGTCTTTGCATTCGCCGCAGTCGGCAGACCCCACGCCCGCAACAGCTCATATGCCTGGGACTGGCGCTCGAAATCGAAGCCGCGGCGGGCGCCGATCCCGTGCACCACAAGGCGCAGCGCGCGGCTAGCCGTGACCCGAGGATCCTTCTGCCGGAGGGATCCCGCCGCCGCGTTGCGCGGATTGGCGAACGGTGCCTTTCCGGCATCGACAAGCGACACGTTGAGCTCCTCGAACCTGGCCACGGGAAAGTAGACCTCACCGCGCACCTCGACTAGGTCAGGCACGGGAACGTCGTCGCCGGGCTCGAGCCGACTTGGAACGTCGTCGATGGTACGGATATTCGGCGTGATGTCCTCGCCGGTGCGGCCGTCGCCGCGGGTGGCGCCGCGCACCAGCCGCCCGTTCTCATACAACAGCGCGACGGCGAGCCCGTCGACTTTGAGCTCACACAGATAGTCGACGCCCTTGCCAACCTCACGCTCCACGCGCTGCGCCCACGCCACGAGCTCGCGGTCGGTGAACGAGTTGTCGAGGCTCATCATGCGCTCGAGGTGCTCGACCGGCGTGAACTCCGTGGAGTAGGCATAGCCGACCTGCTGGGTCGGTGAATCGGGGGTGCGGAGGCTGGGGTAGCGATCCTCCAGCTCGTTGAGCTCATGGATAAATACGTCGTATTGCGCGTCCGAGACAGTCGTACGATCCAGCACGTGATAGCGATACCGGTGCTCATCCACCTCTTGGGCGAGCGCCGCGTGCCGCTCGCGCGCCTCGGCCGGCACGCCTTCGACCGTCTCCGTCACCCGGTCCTCCTCCTTGCTGGGACCATTTCAGTCGGCGGCCTCGGGTGCCTCGGCCAGCACCCGGGCGGCCTCGCGGCAATGCTGCAGAGCCGCGCGCGCGTAGCTCGGGCTCGCGCCAGCCAGCCCGCAGGTCGGAGTCATGATCACCGACTCAGCAAGCGTGTCCGGCAGGAAGCCGAGCCGCCGCCACCAGTGTCGTAGGGGGTCGACGGTATCGGCTGGCGGCGACAGTTCCGCATCGGTCGACGGAACAACTCCGGCAAGCAGCCGGATGCCTGACTCAAGTGCTGCGGCAAGCTCGTCCTCGGCGAGAGTGCCGACGAGCCCGAAATCGATCGACACCGCCGCTGCCCCAGCCCGTACACACAAGTCGACAGGAAGCGCAGCCGAGCAGGAGTGGACAACGGTCGGCCCGGCGACGGCGGCGATCACGTCAGCGAGCGCAGTCCTGGCTACCTGCTCCTCTACGGCGCTCAGTGCGCCGAAACCGCTGGCGGTCGGAACGGTTCCGGCTACTACGGCCGGCAGCGACGGCTCATCGATCTGGACGACGAGGTCGGTAGCGGGCAGGCGTTTGCGCACATCCGCGACATGGAGCCGCAGGCCCTCGCCGAGCGACGCGGCGATGTCGCGGGCAGCCCCTGGATCGGCCAGCGCCTTGTCGCCGTAGCGGAGCTCGACGGACGCCGCGAGGGTCCACGGCCCGGCGATCTGGATTTTGAGCGGACCTTCATAACCGGCGGCCCGCTCCTCGAGCACGTCCAGGTCGTCAGAGAGCCAGCCACCCGCGCGCGTCATGTCCCGGCCGGAACGATGGGTGAACCGCCAGCCGGTCGGCACCGCCTCCACCGGCATTTCCACCAGGAGCGCTGCAGCCCGGCCGATCAGGTCGGCGCCGGGTCCGCGACCGGGCAACTCGGGCAGGTACGGGAAGTCGGGCAGCTCGCCCAGGACGACCGCCACCGCCTCGCGAGGATCGGTTCCAGGGTGCGACCCGATACCTGTTGCCCCGCGGGCGTTCCACTGACCCAGATCGGCGGCCATACGGTGCAGGGTAGTTCCCGCCAGTGAGGTCCTCGGATCAGGCCGCACTTCGCGCGGTGGCTGCGATGGTGGCCGAACCGATCACCCTGGTGCCCTCGTAGAGCACGATCGCCTGACCGGGTGCGACGCCGCGTGCCGGGCTGGACAGGCGGACCCGGAGCCCGTCGCCCTCGTGCACCGCGCGGGCCGGGAATGTTTCGCCGTGGGCGCGGAGCTGTGCTACGCAGTCAACGTCGCCGGCCGGGGGCGCACCACACCACCGGGCCTGCAGACCGACCACCTCGTCGACGTCGAGCAGTTCGGCCGGACCGACGGTTACCGTGCGGTTCACCGGCGAGATATCGAGCACATAGCGGGGCTTTCCATCCGGCGCGGGTCGGCCAAGGCGGATTCCGCGCCGCTGGCCGATGGTGTACGTGTGCGCACCCTGGTGCCGGCCCACGACGGCGCCCGTGTGGTCCACGATGTCCCCAGGCGCTGTACCGAGCGTGCGGTTCAGGAAGCCGGCGGTATCGCCGTCGGCGATGAAGCAAATGTCGTGGCTGTCGGGCTTGTCCGCGACGGCTAGCCCCCGGCGCGCCGCCTCGGCCCGGACCTCCGGTTTCGTCGCCTCACCCAGCGGGAACATCGCGCCGGCCAGCTGCTCCGCGGTGAGCACGCCGAGGACGTAGGACTGATCCTTCTCCAGATCGGCCGACCGATGCAGCTCGCGGCGCCCGTCTGCAGTCTCCACGATCTTCGCGTAATGGCCGGTGCACAGCGCACCGAAGCCAAGCGCGAGCGCACGATCCAAGACCGCAGCAAACTTGATCTTCTCGTTGCAGCGCAAGCAAGGGTTTGGCGTGCGACCTGCGGCGTACTCCGCCACGAAGTCCTCGATCACGTCTGCTCGGAACCGCTCGGCGAGGTCCCACACATAGAAGGGAATGCCGATCACGTCCGCGGCGCGGCGAGCATCACGCGCGTCCTCGAGCGTGCAGCAGCCGCGCGCGCCGCTTCGAAAGGACGTGGGGTTGCTCGACAGGGCCAAATGCACTCCAACCACATCATGCCCAGCTTCCACCGCCCGGGCCGCGGCGACCGCCGAGTCGACACCGCCGGACATCGCCGCGAGCACCCGCAACGGTCTCGGCTCCCCGGTCACCGGATCCCCACGGTGGTGAGGCCGGCCCGGCGCGCGCGCTCGACGGCGGTGGGGAGTGCATCGATCAGCCCATCGATATCCGCCGAGGTCGATGTGTGGCCGAGAGTGAAGCGAAGCGATCCACGGGCGCGCTCCTCGACCTGCCCCATCGCGAGCAGGACATGGCTTGGCTCGGCGACCCCGGCCGAGCAGGCCGAGCCGGTCGAGCATTCGACTCCGCGCGCGTCGAGGAGCATCAGCAGGGCATCGCCCTCGCATCCTGGGAACGAGAAGTGCGCGTTGCCGGGCAGCCGTGCCCCCGGTGCCAGGCTGAGATCCCCATGGAGTACGGCGTTCGGAACGGTTTCGGTCACCCGGCGTATGAGATCGTCACGAAGCCGGGCGAGCTGCTCGGCGTGCTCGGGCTGGCGCTTGACCGAAAGCTCGGCGGCGACGCCCAACGCGGCGATCGCGGGTGTGTCGAGCGTCCCGGAGCGGATGTCGCGCTCCTGGCCACCGCCATGCAGCAGTGGCACCGGCAGGAGGTCGTGCGCGAGCAGCAGGGCACCGACGCCGACCGGCCCGCCGATCTTGTGACCGGTGACCGTCATCGCGTCGATCCCACTCGCCCCGAAGTCGACCGGTATCTGGCCGATCGCCTGGATGGCGTCGGAGTGGATTGGAATGCCGTGGGAGTGGGCGATCTCTACCAACTCGATAATCGGCTGGACGGTGCCTACCTCGTTGTTCGCCCACATAATCGAGACGAGCGCGACCGAAGCCGGGTCCCGCTCGATCGCCTCCGCGAGCGTCTCGGGATGGACCCGGCCAAGCCGATCTACGGGCAGCAGCTCGACCTCCGCGCCTTCGCGCTCGCCGAGCCATCGTGCCGGATCGAGCACCGCATGGTGCTCGACGGCCGACACGATCACCCGGTGCCGGCGGCGGTCCTCAGCCCGGCGCGCCCAGTAAATGCCCTTGATGGCTAGGTTGTCCGCCTCGGTCCCGCCACCGGTGAAAACGACCTCGGATGGGCGAGCGCCGAGCGCCCCCGCGACGGCCTCCCGGCCCTCCTCTACAACTCGGCGGGCGGTTCGGCCGGAGCAGTGCAGCGACGAGGCGTTACCAACCCGCCCGAGCTGCTCCGTCATGACTTCGATCGCCTCGGGGAGCATGGGCGTCGTCGCCGCGTGATCTAGGTAAGCCATCTCGTCAGCCAGCGTAGTCGGCGGGCAGGAATGGGAACGACCGGCGAAATCTGGTCACGAGCAGCTTTTGATCTTCGGGGCGAGTACGCAGCCGCTCTGCGCACGGCGCCGAGAACATCGCAGTTGATCGCTCGAGGCGGTTCTAGTGTGCCGAGCCCAGGAATTCGGCGCATAGATTCGTGGCCAGGTGTATGCATCGCAAGGCCGAGGAGGAGCCGCTAGCAGCGCTAACGGCGACGACGAGAACGCGGCGAGGCGTCGCCCGGCTGCGGAGATATGCGGCGAATTTGTGGCGAGGGACACTAGCTGGGCGCGGCCCGGTCACGCCTTGCGGCGGCGGATCTCGGCAGTGAGCTGAGGCACAACCTGGTGCAGGTCGCCGACGACACCGAAGTCGACGAGCTCGAAGATCGGCGCCTCCGGGTCCTTGTTGATCGCCACGATCGTCTTCGAGGTCTGCATGCCGGCCCGGTGCTGGATCGCTCCCGAGATTCCGCAGGCGATGTAGAGCTGCGGCGCCACAGTCTTGCCGGTCTGGCCGACCTGGTGCTGGTGTGGATACCAACCGGCGTCGGTGGCCGCGCGGGAGGCGCCGACTGCAGCTCCGAGCACATCGGCCAGCTCCTCGATCAACGAGAAGTTCTCGGCCGAGCCCACCCCCCGCCCGCCCGATACCACGATCGCGGCCTCGGTGAGCTCTGGGCGGGAGCTCTTCTCGACCACGACCCGATCCACGACCTTGGCCTTCCGGGCGGACTCCGGCAGGTCGGCGGACACGTCCGCCCGCTCGGCCGCGCCGGGAGCGTCGGCCGGCACCGGCGCCGTCGCATTGGGCCGCATGGTGATGATCGGCACACCCTTGATGACGCGGGAGTGGACAATGGTCGAGCCGCCAAAGATCGATTGCTCGGCCACAAAACCGTCGTCGATGCTCACGGCGTCGGTCAGCACACCCGAGTCGATCTTCAATGCCAACCGCGCAGCGATCTCCTTGCCGTCCGCGGTCGATGCGACGAGCACCGCGTCCGGCGAGGACGTACGGACCAGGGAGGCCAGCAGTTCAGCCGTCGGCGCCACCACATACTCAGACAGTTCGGGCGCCTCGGCGACGTACACCTTCGCGGCCCCGTACTCCCCGAGCCGCGGCTGGGCCGCGTCGAAACCCGGCCCGACGAGGACGGCGGCCGGCGTGCCGAGTGTTCGCGCGGCGGTCAGGAGCTCGAGCGTGACCTTCTTGACCGCGCCGGCATCGTGTTCTACCAGAACGAGGATGTCACCCATCGTCGGCCCTCTCAGATGAACTTCTGCTCGGTGAGGAAGTCGGCGAGCTTGCTGCCCCCGTCGCCCTCGTCCTTTATGATCGTGCCGGCCGACCGGGGCGGCCGCGCGGCGAAATCGTCGACCGTGGTGGTCGACGCCGCGAGACCGACCATGGCGGGGTCGATGTCCGCCTCGGGCACGGTCAGAGTGTCGAGCGGCTTCTTCTTGGCTGCCATGATCCCTTTGAACGACGGGTAACGCGGCTCGTTGATCTTCTCGACCACGGCGATGACCGCCGGCATCGTCCCCTCGACGACGCGGTAGCCGTCCTCGGTCTGCCGCTGGATCCGCACGGTCGCGCCGTCGAGGTCGACCTTGGCGGCGTAGGTGAGCTGCGGCAGGCCCAGCCGCTCGGCGACCATCGCCGGCACCAGTGATGTCCGCGCGTCGGTCGACTCCGACCCGAAAACCACCAAGTCGTACTCGAGCGTGCCGAGGGCCATAGCCAGCGCATATGAGGTCGCGACGGCGTCCGACCCGGCAAGTGCGTCATCGAGGAGAAGTACGCCGCGGTCCACGCCCATCTGCAGCGCCTTGAGTACGGTCTCTCGGGCCCGCTCGGGCCCCATCGAAAGGACCGTCACCTCACCCCCGGTCGCTTCGGCGAGGCGCAGCGCCTCCTCCACGGCGTATTCGTCAAGCTCGTTGAGAACCCCGTCGACCGCTTCCCGGTCGAGAGTCTTGTCCGCGGGGTCGAGCCGGCGTTCCTGGGCGGTGTCGGGTACCTGCTTGACACAGACGACGATCTTCATGGCCGGTGGCCGACCTCCAAATCCTGGCGTGTGCGCTGCGAACGGGCCGTAACGAAGCTTGCCAGCGAACCTGCCCGACAAGGCAAATCGGCCCAGTCCTGGGCAATGTTACTTACCAGTAGCCAACGTTTGGCGCCGCACCGTCACCCGGTCCGATGGTGGCCTGCCGAGCCCGCTTGTCCTGAGAAAGCTCCGGCCGGGCGGACTCGAGCCGGGCGGGCCCGAGCGGGCGGGGCTCGGGCGGCACAGGCTCGAATGGGGCAGGCTCGGGCTGCGAGATCCGGCGCTTAAGTACGGCCGCGGGCACGCCGGCGGCCACCGAGTAAGGCGGTAGGTCCCGGGTCACCACGCTGTTCGCACCGACGACGCATCCGGTGCCGACATCGACGCCGCGCAAGACGGTCGTCTTGGTGCCGAGCCAGACATCCGCTCCGATTCGCACCGGCGCCTTGACGATCCCCTGGTCCTTGATCGGCCGGTCGAGCGCCTCGTACCTGTGGTCGAAGTCGCAGATGTACACATCATCGCCGATCAGGGTGGCCGCGCCGATCTCGACGTGCATGTAGGAGTTGATGGTTACCCCGGCCGCGAGCACCGCCTTCTCCCCGATCCGCACCGTCCCCTCGTGCGCCCGCACTGCCGCACAGTCGCCGATGTGCGCAAGCGGGCCGATGATCAGGCGCCCGTAGCCGCGTCGCGCGTACAACTCCACACCCCGACCGAGAAAGACGAGGCCCTCGGTTGTGATCTGCGGTTTAGTGAGGCGCAGCCGGGCGTAGCGAAGGTAGCGGACCAGGTGGTAGGGGGTCCACGCGCGATGCCTAATGATCCAGCGCAGCGACGCCCACGTGAGCACCCTGGCCTGCCGAGGCTGCCCGGTGCCAACCATGGGGCGCCACGCTACCCGCGCTTGCTGGTTTGGCGGAATCGAGCTCGCGCCCTCCCCCGATCGAGTGCGCAACCGATACGATCCGGACACCTGACGATCACCGACGATCCCGTGGGCAAGCGAGAAACGCCCGGTGGCTCTGACCCCGCACTCAGCGGCCGCCACGTGACGGGAGGACGGAGGCTTCGCTCTGATGATGAGGTTCCAGTTATCGCTTCGGCGCAGCTTTAACCCCCCAGGGAAGACCTCCGGGACGGGCCGACGGCGAGCACTGGCCGCACTGGCCGCTGCGCTTGCGACCGTCTTTGTATACGTCGTTGCGCCGGCCGCATCCGCGGACGGTGATTCGGCCGCACCGGGGAAGGCGCCGGTCACCGTGATGACTCGAAACCTTTACCTGGGCGCTGATCTGAACCCGGCCATCACGGCACCCACGCTGCCGCAATTCCTCGCTGCTACCTCGGCGATCTGGACGCACGTGCAGCAGGTGAGCTTTCCGGATCGAGCCGAGCTCCTGGCTAGCGAGATCGTGCACGCCAAGCCCGACCTGGTGGGCCTGCAGGAGGCCGCGTTGTGGCGAACCGGGGTGTTCAACAATCCCGCCCCGGCCACGAATCTGGTGTACGACTACCTCGCGCTCCTGATTGCCGAACTGAGAGCGGCCGGTCATCCGTATGACGTGGTCGTGAGCCAGAGCGAGGCTGACCTGGAAGCCCCGGCGGGTGCCCCCTATTTCCAAGATATCCGGCTCACGATGCGGGACGTGATTCTTGTACGGCACGGCGCACATCTCGAGCTCTCAGCCGCAAGCGGTGCGCATTTCGCCAGCAACCTGGCCATCCCGGTCGCGGCTACGGGAAGCACCTTCGTCAGCACCCGAGGCTGGACGTCGGTCGACGTGACGGCGAAGAACGACACGTTCCGCTTCGTCAACACCCACCTGGAGGCGTTCCATCCGGGCATCCGGCTCCTGCAGGCCCAAGAGCTGCTCGCCGGGCCGCTCAACACGGCGGGCCGGCTCGTGCTCGTCGGGGACATCAACAGTGGGCCGGACTTGCCGGTGCCGGCGAACCGGCTGGCTTACCTCGCGCTGGTTGCGGGAGGATTCATCGACACTTGGCCGATTCTGCATCCCGGCGACCCCGGGTTCACCTCGGGCCTCGGTGACGACCTGAACGAGCCGGCGGACGACCTCGAAAACCGGATCGACATGGTCATGTTCCGCGGCGACGGTATCAAGCCGATCAAGTCCAACCTCGTGGGCAACGACCCCCGCAACCGGACACCTGACGGCCTCTGGCCGTCCGACCACCTTGGCCACATCGCCACGCTCCGCATCGGCTGACCGCTCTCGCGTGGGGGCACCTTGAATCGGACCTGTCGAGGCGGGGTTCCCCCTTCATGCGGTTGGCCTCCGGCCGGTGATGGAGAGGTTGTAGTAGAGCCACGACGGGACAAAGCGGGCGAGCCGGCGGTCGAGCGCGGACAGTCCGAGCCACGAGGTGTATGCGAAGTTCGCCCACCCCCAGCCGAGCCGCTCGGGGTTAACCGCGGCCTCGAAGGTGCGTACCGGCCAGCCGAACCATGCAGCGGTGAGCTCCTCCGTCACGGTTTGCACGTCGGCCGCCCCCGCCCGCCGGGCCATGTGCGCCAGTTCGCCCGGATCGAAGGTGTGCAGGTCGACCACGGCCTCCAGCGCGGCCGCCCGCGACGACTCGTCGAGCTCCTCAGCCGGCCTCGACCAGCGCTCCCGCACCGGCTGCAGGTGGGTCATCCGGGTAGTGAGCCACCAGGTCGCTCGAGAAAGCCGCCGGGCGATCCGGTCTCCCCAGATGGTGGGTTCGCCGGCGATGACGAACCGGCCACCCGGCTTGAGCACCCGCAGCATCTCCCGGAACGCGCGCTGCACATCTGGAATATGGTGCAGCACCGCGTGCCCGATCACCAGGTCGAATGTGGCGTCGTTGTACGGGATCGACTCTGCATCAGCCACCCTGCCCTCGATGCGGTACCCCAGCATGGACGCGTTGCGCCGTGCGGCCGAGACCATCCCGGGGCTGATGTCGGTGACGTGGCCCTCGCCGAGGGCGCCTGCCTGCTTGAGGTTGAGCAGGAAGAAGCCGGTGCCACAGCCGATCTCGAGGGCACGCTGATAGGGCCAGCCCTCGGCGCCGGCGACGGCGACGAAGCGGTCTCGGGCATAGGAGATGCAGCGCTCGTCAAAGGAGATCGACCACTTCTCGTCGTAGGTGGTCGCTTCCCA
Organism: Actinomycetota bacterium; assembly: GCA_046725875.1. GTDB lineage: Bacteria > Actinomycetota > Actinomycetes > JAKEEW01 > JAKEEW01 > JBKOZJ01. Next base: position 23,696 of record JBKOZJ010000039.1, on the reverse strand, counting down.
ATCGTGATAGACGACATTTGCGAGTTTCGGATTTGACCACGCCGCCTCGATCTCCCGGGCATTCACCATGTCCTCACCCGTCACGTCACATGCGCACACCGCCAGCCGCCGCCCAGGTCGGGCGTCGGCGTTTCGCCGACCCACGTTGGTATCAACGGCACAATCAGTCGAACTCAGGTGGAATGAACGGCACGTTGAGTCGAACCTTTCGACTGAATGTGCCGTTCATCTGCACGGTCAGGCGCCCTTGAAGACGGCCTTGCCCGGACCGTGCTCGATGAATGACTGGAAGCCGATGACCTTGTCCTCGGTCGCGAACAGCGCTGCGAACTGCTGCCGCTCGATCTCCAGGCCGGTGTCGAGGTCGGACTCCAGACCGCGGTCCACGGCCTCCTTAGCCGCCCGCAGCGCATACGCCGGCCCGGTCACGAACTGCTCCGCCCACTCGCGCGCTGCCGCATACACCTCGACAGCCGGGACCACCCGGTCGACGAGGCCGATTGCAAGCGCCTCCGGGGCATCCACGAACCGGCCGGTGAAGACGATGTCCTTCGCCTTCGCCGGTCCGACCAGCCGAGAGAGCCGCTGAGTGCCGCCGGCCCCGGGCATGATACCGAGCAGGATCTCCGGCTGGCCGAGCCTGGTGTCCGCGGCCGCGATCCTGATGTCGGCGCACATCGCGAGCTCGCAGCCGCCGCCGAGTGCGTACCCGTTGACGGCGGCCACCACCGGCTTCGGTATGCGGGCGACGGCGGTGAACGACGACTGCAACGCGCCGGAGCGGTTGACCATGTCTGTATAGGACATCTCGGCCATCTCCTTGATATCCGCGCCGGCCGCGAACACCTTCTCCCCGCCGTAGACGATCACCGCGCGGACATCGGCCCGTCCGGTGGCCTCCTGCGCCGCGGCCCGTAGCTCCTCCTGTACCGCCGCGTTGAGCGCATTCATCGGCGGCCGGTCGAGCCTGATCGTGCCTATGCCGTCCGCAACCTCGAAACGTACGAACTCGGCCACCGCTCCTCCTGACGCCGGGCCACCGCGTGATAGGTACGTCGGGCGGAGCCTACCGCCCCGCCCATATCTTGATCAGGAAGGATGGGCCCATGGGCAGACGGCCGTGGCCCGGTCGGTGGCAGCCGCTCGGCGCCACCTTCGACGGTGAGGGAACGAACTTCGCGCTGTGGTCATCCGGCGCCGAAGGCGTCGAGCTGTGCCTGTTCGACGACGACGGGACCGAGGAGCGCGTCGGCCTCGAGGACATGACCTTCCATGTCTGGCACGGCTACCTGCCCGGTGTCGGACCCGGACAGCGCTACGGCTTTCGGGTGCACGGACCGTGGGACCCGGCACGCGGCGCTCGGTGGAATCCGTACAAACTCCTCGTCGACCCCTACGCCCGCGCGATCGATGGCGGCTACGCCCTCGATGCGGCCGTCTTTGGCCACTTCGACGGTGACGACCTGCGCCGGGACGAACGCGACTCCGCGCCCTACATGCCGAAGTCGGTCGTCGTGCACGACGAGTTCGACTGGACCGGCGTGGAGCGGCCGCGCGTGTCGTGGGGGAACACCATCATCTACGAGATGCATGTGCGAGGGTTCACGATGCGCGATCCTCGGGTGCCTGAGGAGCTGCGCGGCACCTACGCCGGCCTCGCCCATCCGGTCGCGATCGAGCACCTGACCAGGCTCGGTGTCACGGCGGTCGAGTTAATGCCCACGCATCACTTCTTAGATGAGCCGCATCTGGTCGGGCGGGCGATGCGCAACTACTGGGGCTACAACTCGATCGGATATTTCGCACCGCATTCGGCCTACTGCTCGGCCGGCTCTCGTGGGCAGCAGGTCACCGAGTTCAAGGAGATGGTGCGGGCGCTGCACGCGGCGGGAATCGAGGTGATCCTCGACGTCGTCTATAACCACACCGCCGAGGGCGACCAACTCGGGCCGACGTTTTGCTTCCGCGGCACTGACAACGTGGCCTACTACCGGTTGCGGGACGGCGGACGGTTCTACGCCGATTACACCGGCACCGGGAACACGCTCAACGTGGTCGAGCCGCACGTGCTGCAGCTCATCACCGAGTCACTGCGCTACTGGGTCACCGAGATGCAGGTCGACGGGTTTCGCTTCGACCTCGCCGCCGCGCTTGCCCGGTCGATGCACGACGTCGACAAGCTCTCCGCCTTCCTGACCGTAATCCAGCAGGATCCGGTGCTCTCTCGGGTCAAGCTGATCGCCGAGCCGTGGGATGTCGGCGAGGGCGGCTATCAGGTCGGGGAGTTCCCGCCCCTATGGACGGAGTGGAACGATCGTTACCGGGACGCCGTACGCGACTTCTGGCGGATGCGAGCGCCCGGCGTGCGCGAGCTCGCGTCTCGGCTCGCGGGATCAAGTGACTTGTACGAGGCCGACGGGCGGCGGCCGTTCGCATCCATCAACTTCGTCACCGCTCACGACGGCTTCACCCTGCGCGACCTTGTTTCGTACGAACACAAGCACAACGAGGCCAACGGCGAGGCGAACCGGGACGGGAACAACGACAACCGGTCCTGGAACTGTGGCGTCGAAGGAGAGACGTCCGACCCGGCGGTCGTGTCACTGCGGCTGCGCCAGGCGAAGAACATGCTGCTCACCCTCTTGACCTCGACCGGCGTACCCATGCTGGTGGCGGGGGATGAGATGGGCCGCACGCAACGCGGGAACAACAACGCGTATTGCCAGGACAATGAGACTTCCTGGCTCGATTGGAGTGCGATTGGGCGCGTCGAAACCGCTGTCGGGGATCCGGGCTGGAACGTTGGCGACCGGCGCCTAAACGAGGTAGACGGCCGGCGCATGGGGGGCGCCGTCGGAACCCTGCCAGGTGGCGACCCAGCCTCCGTCGTCGAATCCTTGTGGGCGGAACTTGTTGACTTTGTCCGGGAACTGATCGAGCTTCGGCGAACCCAGCCGGTCTTCCGGCAGCGCCGCTTCTTCGAAGGGCGGCCGCTGGTCGAAGGCGGGCCGAAGGATCTGACTTGGTTTGGTGCCGACGGCGTCGAGCTGGTGGACGCCTCCTGGGGCGACACATCCAGGCGAACGCTCGGCATGTTCCTCGCTGGTGATGCGCTCCGCGCCCGCACTCAGCGGGGTGAGCGGATCATTGGCGACAGCTTCCTGGTGCTGCTGCATGCCGGCGACGCGCCGACCGAGTTCCGGCTGCCCGGGCCGCCGCTTGCGTCCTCGTACGAGACGGTGATCGGCACGGCCGGCGATCCTGGCTCGAGATACTCCGCCGGCTCGTCGCTCACCCTCCCATCCCACTCATCCGCCGTCCTCCAAGCGCACGGCACCCCTGCCGCCCCCCTTAGCTAAGCCACTGGACATGGCGCTACGCCCGTTATAGCGATGGAGAAAGGACAAATCCGACGGAGGATCATGCTCTAGAGGCGTACGGGCGTGTTAAAGGGCGTACGAGCCCATAACGGCGCCACTTCGATGCGAGATCGGCTGCTCGCCAGAAGCGCTCCACAACGGCCGTTATATCGTTCTCGACTTCCCAAAAGGTCCAACGGACGACCTCCCAACCGAGGCGGCGAATCGCATCTTCCCGCTGCTTCTCCTGCCACAGCACATCGGCCGCACCCTTCGCATACTTGGCCCTGCCATCCGCCTCACCGACGACGCCGAGCTCCGCCCAGAGGAAATCGACGCGTGCGACAAACACGCCGGCCTCGTCGCAAATCTCCGCCTGGAGCTCGGGCGGTGGCAGACCCAACTTGTGGAGCCGCGCGCGGGAGCGGGACTCGAGCGGCGATTCGGCGCGCGGGTCGGCAAACTCGACCACGTCGGCCGCCCGCGTGCTGCCCGGCCAGCCCGCCTCCCACGACACGACCGCCTGTAGCTCGTCCTTGGTCGCGAGAGCACGCGCAAGCACCGAATCAGCTGCTGGGACCGCATCTACAAAGTCGCTTCGCCGCCCAATGTCGGCGATTGTCCGCGCGACGGTGGTCGCGCGGACCGCAGGATCGGCCGCGACGTGTTCCGGAGGTAGCGGTGCCACATCAAGGGCGACGCCGCCACGGCGTCGCGGCGAGCCGGATGGCGCAACGAGCTGGACTGCGGTCAGCGGCGTAGGCCTTCCCGGCAACGCGTGCACCAATCCGGCCGACCACAGCCCAGCTACCGCAGCTGGGAATACCTGAAGCGCTGCATCGATGTCAAGCACGTGCCTCGCCCCGGCCGATCGCCCGAACCGGGCCGCCTGCTCGCGCTCGCTGTAGAGTCCGCGTCTCACCCGGACCCATCGACCGCTGGTGAGGCGGTGTCCTATCTGGCCGCGCGTGTAGCCAAGGATGCGGGCGAACTCCGCGCTGAATACAAGGGGTAGACGAGAATCCACAACGAAAGGCTCTGAGAAATCTGCCCAGCCTGACCCTCGTTGGGAGCGGCTTGTGAATGGCAGCCCCCAGAATTTCGGGCCTGTGGAAAGCTCGCCCTTACTGCAACGACCTGACGAGCAAGATAGGCACGGCCGTTCCATGATCTCCCAGGCATATGGCGATCGGGCCACCGGTAGGAACAGCGCGACGGCTGGCACGGGATGACACCGGGGTTCGCGCCCTTGGCCCTTGGGTGTCCGCAGCGCCGACCGTGGTGTTCTACACGCCCGCTCACATGCTCCTACGCCCAGTGGCAGGCCGTTACGCCCGACGTGACGCGCGGAAGCGGACAAATCGGTCAGCGCATCCTGTTTAGCGGCAGTAGGGCAATGTCCTCTGGCGTACGGCCCTGCTGCAGCAGCGCCGGGATGGCTAGGGGAGGGTGATTAGGCCGACCTCGGCGGTGTCGGCGAGCAGGCTGTGCCGCGGCAGCACGCGCACCGTGAAGCCGACCTGACCGGGCCTGGCCAGCGCGACACTGCCCTGATAACGCCACCGGCCGCCTTCGGACTGCTCGACCGGCGCCAGCGTCTCGAACATCGGCTCGGTGATCCGGTCGCTGTCGTCCACCCGGCCGTACGCCACCTGGACCGCCACGTCGTCGGGGGTGAGATCCCCGAGGGACACGAACGCCCGCACGACGAGCGTCGCACCCACCGACGTCGCGTCCGCGACGCCGTCCGACTCAACGTGATCGACCCGGACTCTGGGCCACGAGTGCCGGACCCGGCCCTTCCACTCGGCCAGCGCTTTCGCGCCGGAGTAATCGTCGCCGACGACTGCCGCAACCGACCGGGCGGCCGGCGCGTACAGCTCGTGGACGTAATCGCGTACCATCCGGTCGGCGCCCACGCGCGGCCCGAGGGTGCGCAGGGTGTGCCGTACCATCGCCAGCCAGTGCACGGGCAGGCCCGACGCGTCGCGGTTGTAAAACTGCGGCGCGATGCTGTGCTCGAGCAGATCGTAGAGCGCGGCCGCCTCCAGATCGTCGCGGCGTTCTGCGTCGTCGACGCCGCTCGCGCTTGGGATCGCCCAGCCGTTCTGGCCGTCGTAGAGCTCGTCCCACCAGCCGTCGAGGATCGACAGATTGAGGCATCCGTTCAGGGCGGCCTTCATGCCCGACGTGCCAGACGCCTCGAGCAGACGGATGGGGTTGTTCAGCCACACGTCGCAACCCGGATAGAGGGTCTGCGCCATACCCATGTCGTAGTTGGGCAGGAACACAATGCGGTGCCGGACCTCGGGATCATCGGCGAACCTGACCAGGTCCCGGACGAGCGCCTTCCCACTGTCATCGGCGGGGTGCGACTTGCCCGCAACGACGATCTGGATCGGCCGGGTCGGATGGAGGAGCAGCTGCTTGAGCCGGTCAGGATCGCGCAGCATTAGGGTCAGGCGCTTGTACGAGGGGACGCGGCGCGCGAAGCCCACCGTGAGGACGTTGGGATCCAGTACCGATGATGCCCAGCCGAGCTCCGCGTCGCTCGCGCCGCGCTGCCGCCACGACTGCCGCAGCCGCCGGCGTACGTCGCCGACGAGGGCGGCGCGCAACCCGCAGCGCAGATCCCATAGGGACCCGTCGCCGACCTGCTCCCAACCAACGCCGACGGGTGTCCCGGTGCGCCCACCCTCGGCCTCCGCGCCGCCCGGCTCGCCGGTCAACTGGGTGTGTGCGGCGAGCACGCCCGCGACCACGGGCCGCAGCCAGGTCGGGGCATGGACGCCGTTCGTGATCCAGCCGATCGGAACCTCGTCCGGGTCGAAGCCCGGCCACAGCCCCGCGAACATTTCGCGGCTGACCCGGCCGTGCAGCTTGCTCACCCCGTTCGCGCGCTGCGCCAGCCGGAGGCCCATGACGGCCATGTTGAACAGATCCGGACTGCCGCCCTCGTAGGTCTCTGCACCAAGCTCGAGGATTCGCTCGATCGGGGTGCCCGGCGATGCGTTGTCGCCGCCGAGGTACTGCATGATCAGCTCGCGCGGGAAGCGATCGATGCCCGCCGGCACGGGAGTGTGTGTGGTGAAGATCGTGCCGCTTCGCACCGCTTCGAGCGCGGTGTCGAAGGAGAGCCCGCGCTCCTCGGTCAGCTCTCTGATCCGCTCCAGGCCGAGGAACCCCGCGTGCCCCTCGTTGGTGTGGAAGATCGCCGGATCCGGCGTTCCCGTGATCTTTGAGTACGCCCGAATGGCGCGCACCCCGCCGATACCGAGCAGCATCTCCTGCAGCAGCCGGTGTTCAGTCCCGCCGCCGTACAGCTTGTCGGTCACCTCGCGCTCGCCGGGGCCGTTGTCCTCGATGTCCGAGTCGAGCAGCAGCAGTGGCACCCGGCCGACCTGGGCCCGCCAGACCTGGGCAGCCAGAACCCGGCCACCTGGCAGACCAACGCGGACCCGGACCGGCGCCCCGTTCTCGTCCCGCAGCAGCGACAGCGGCAGCGCGTAAGGGTCGATCAGCGGGTAGTCCTCGATCTGCCAGCCATCCGCCGACAGGGTCTGCCGGAAGTAGCCGCGCCGGTAGAGCAGGCCGATTCCGATGATCGGTACGCCAAGATCACTGGCCGCCTTGAGATGATCACCAGCGAGGACGCCGAGGCCGCCCGAGTACTGGGGCATCGCCGCGGTGATGCCGAACTCCGGCGAGAAGTAAGCGATCGACTTCGGCAGGCCGTCACCGTGGTCGAAGCCCGCCGCCGCCTCCGCCGACGCCCCGGCGGGATCGGGACCGCTCTCGGCCGTGGTGGCGGCGAGGATCTGATACCAGCGCGGCTCGGTGATGTAGATGGAGAGATCGGCGGCGGCGTGGTCCAGCCGGGCGAGGAACTCCGGGTCAGTGCCGAGCTGGTCGAGCCGCTCGCTGGATATCTCGCCAAGGAGCCGGATCGGATCGTGCCGGACCTGCTCCCACACCTCCGGGTCGGCCGCCGCGATGACCTCACGCGTCGGCTCGTGCCACGACCAGCGCAGGTTCATCGCGAGCTCGCTGAGCGCGGTGAGCGGCTCCGGAAGGACGGCCTGCACGGTGAATCGCCGTAGTGCTCTCACGTTGAGGCACCCTACAAGCAGCCGGCTATTTGTCCGGTTGAGGCCGCGGTCGCAGGGACGAGATTTCTTAGCGGAGCGGGTTGATGTTCGGACGGGGGCGCTGGGTAGGTTCGGACAGGTGAAAATGGGGCGCATCCCGATCACCGACGTCAGCCCGGTGGTGGACTGCGGCAGGCGCCCGGTGAAGACGGTGCCCGGTGAGACCTTCCGGGTCGCGGCCACCGTGTTCCGTGAGGGCCATGACGCGGTCAACTGCAACATCGTCCTTCGCGACCCGGAAGGCCAGCGCGGCGCGTACACACCGATGCGGCCGGGACCGCCGGGGACCGACCGGTGGTACGCGGACGTTGCAGCGGACCGGCCCGGCCTCTGGTCGTACACGATCGAAGCCTGGTCTGATCCAGTCGGGACGTGGCGGCACAACGCGAGCGTCAAGGTCGAGGCGGCCACTGCGGGCCGCGGGGGTGACCCGCTTGGCATCGGCCCGCCTCCCGCGGCCCCGCCGCAAATCACCGAGCAGGATCTCGAACTGGTGCTCGAGGAGGGCGCCCAGCTCTTCGAACGCGCGAGCCGTGACATCCCTGTGAGGTACCGGGGCCTATTTGCCGACGTAGTCCGCGCGCTGCGGGACGCGTCCCGGCCGGCGCCGGCGCGGCTCGCGGCCGCCACCGCGCCCGAGGTTAGCGAGGTCCTGCGCGGGCGCCCGTTGCGCGACCGGGTCACCGCGTCGCCACGCTTTGCGCTTCAGGTCGACCGCGAGCGCGCGCTATTCGGCAGCTGGTATGAGTTCTTCCCACGGTCGGAAGGCGCCCGGTTCGACGAGGAGACCCAGACCTGGCGGCCCGGAACATTCGCTACGGCGGCCAAGCGGCTCGCGGCGATCGCCGCGATGGGGTTCGATGTCGTCTACCTTCCGCCGATCCACCCGATCGGCACGACCCACCGCAAGGGCAAGAACAACACGCTGGTCGCGCAGCCCGGCGATCCCGGATCGCCATGGGCGATCGGCGCACCGGAGGGCGGACACGACGCGATCCATCCGGACCTCGGCAGTTTCGACGACTTCGACGCCTTCGTCGCCGAAGCGCGCCGGCACGGCTTGGAGATCGCGCTCGACCTGGCGCTGCAATGCTCGCCGGACCATCCCTGGGTGAAGGAGCACCCGGAGTGGTTCACGATCCGCCCGGACGGGACCATCGCATACGCGGAGAACCCGCCGAAGAAGTACCAGGACATCTACCCGATCAATTTCAACAAGGATCCGATGGGGATCTACGCCGAGGTCCTGCGGGTGATCCGCCTGTGGGTATCGCACGGGGTGCGGGCATTCCGGGTCGACAACCCCCACACCAAGCCGGTGGACTTCTGGGAGTACGTGCTCGCGGACGTGCGAAGGACGGACCCTGACGTGATCTTCCTCTCTGAGGCGTTCACCAGACCGGCCATGCTGCAGGCGCTGGCGAAGGTCGGATTTCACCAGTCGTACACGTATTTCACCTGGCGGAACAGCAAGGAAGACCTGCAGTCCTACCTGCGGGAGCTTGCCGGCGAGACGTCGCACTTCCTCCGCCCGAACCTGTTCGTGAACACGCCGGACATCCTCCATGCATACCTGCAGTACGGCGGCTGGCCGGCGTTCAAGATCCGCGCGGTACTCGCGGCGATGGCCGCGCCGGCGTGGGGGATGTATTCGGGTTACGAGCTGTACGAGCATGTAGCGGTACGGCCGGGTAGCGAGGAGTACCTCGACTCAGAGAAGTACCAATACAAACCGCGTAACTGGGATCAGCCCGACTCCCTCGCGCCGTACATCGGTCGGCTCAACGAGATCCGTCGTGCCCACCCTGCCCTGCACGAGCTGCGTAACCTGCGCTTTCACGAGGCAAACAACGACGCAGTGATCATCTTCTCCAAACGGTCGGGCCGATCCGCAGGCGGCGGAGCTCATGGACCGGAGGACCTCGTTCTCGTCGTGGTCAATCTCGACCCGCACGGCACCCGCGAGGCCACCGTCACACTGGACATGCCTGAGCTCGGTATGGACTGGTCCGACTCGTTCGCGGTCCGGGACGAGCTGACTGGCGCGATCTACTGGTGGCGGCAGCACAACTACGTCCGGCTGGACCCCTTCGTCGAGCCCACGCACATCTTCACCGTTAGCAGGAACGGAGCATGACCAGCGTTGACCGGACCGTGGCCCATAGTCAGGACGGCGCAGTGGTAGCAGACTCCGCGGATCCCGAGGTCCTCGTCGACCGGGGCGCGGGGTGGATGACGCCGACCCGAACCAGCGACGAAGACCCCACCATCACAACCGGCGTCGAGATCGAACCGTTCGCCGACGTGCCAGATTCCCAGCGGGATCGGCTGTGGTACAAGCGCGCGGTCTTCTATGAAGTGCTGGTCCGCTCGTTCTACGACTCCAACGGGGACGGAGTCGGTGACCTCCCGGGGCTCACCGCGAAGCTTGACTTCCTCGCCTGGCTCGGCGTGGACTGCCTGTGGCTGCCCCCGTTCTACGCCTCTCCCATGCGCGATGGCGGCTACGACGTGTCGAGCTATACCGCGATCCAGCCGGAGCTCGGGACGCTGTCGGACTTCGTCGTGTTCGTGGACGAGGCGCACAGGCACGGGATGCGGGTCGTCGTCGACTTCGTCATGAACCACACGAGCGACCAGCACCCGTGGTTCCAGGCGTCCCGGGAGGACCCGGACGGGCCCTACGGAGACTTCTACGTCTGGCGGGACGACGACAAGGGATACTCTGATGCACGGGTCATCTTCGTCGATACCGAAGGATCGAACTGGACCTACGACCCGGTGCGCCGGCAGTACTACTGGCATCGCTTCTTCTCCCACCAACCCGACCTCAACTTCGAGAACCGCCGGGTGCAGGAGGCAGTTCTCGAAGCTCTGCGGTTCTGGCTGGATCTGGGGGTCGACGGCTTCCGCGTCGACGCGGTTCCGTACCTGTTCGAGGAGGAGGGGACCAACGGCGAGAACCTGCCCGCCACCCACGCATTCCTCAAGCGCATCCGGGCGGAGATCGACCGGCTCTATCCTGATCGGGTCCTGCTGGCAGAAGCGAACCAGTGGCCGACCGACGTCGTCGACTACTTCGGCGACACGCTCGAGGGCGACGAGTGCCACATGGCCTTCCACTTCCCGGTGATGCCGCGCATCTTCATGGCGTCCCGGCGCGAGTCTCGCTACCCGGTCTCCGAGATCATGGCGCAGACGCCGGAGATACCGCCGAACTGCCAGTGGGGGATCTTCCTCCGCAACCATGACGAGCTGACGCTCGAGATGGTCACCGACGAGGAGCGGGACTACATGTGGGCGGAGTACGCCAAGGACCCGCGGATGAAGGCGAACATCGGCATCCGCCGCCGGCTCGCTCCGCTACTTGAGAACGACCGCAACCAGCTCGAGCTCTTCACCGCCTTGCTACTTTCCCTGCCCGGCTCGCCCGTTCTCTACTACGGCGACGAGATCGGCATGGGCGACAACATCTGGCTGGGCGATCGCGACGGCGTTCGCACGCCGATGCAGTGGACGCCGGACCGCAACGCCGGCTTCTCCAACTGCGACCCGGCCCGGCTCTTCCTGCCCATGATCATGGATCCGGTGTACGGGTACCAGGCGCTGAACGTTGAGGCCGAGCTGCGCAACTCCACGTCGTTCTTGCACTGGACCCGACGCATGATCGAGGTACGCAAGCAGAACCCGGCCTTCGGCCTCGGCACGTTCCTCGACCTGGGCGGCAGCAACCCCAGCGTCCTGTCCTACGTGCGTGAGTTCGGTGACGACGTCGTGCTCTGCGTCAACAACCTCTCCCGGTTCGCCCAACCAGTCGAGCTGGACCTCCGCAAATGGGAAGGGATCGAGCCCATTGAGCTCCTCGGCGGAGTGCAGTTCCCACGGATCGGCGAGTTGCCGTATCTTCTGACCCTTGCGGGACACGGCTTCTACTGGTTCCGGCTACCGAAGGAAAGCCATAGCGCATGACCGATGGATCAATCGAGCCCGCCGCGCTCGCCGAGATCCTGCGGGAGTGGGTGCCGCGACAGCGGTGGTATGCCGCCAAGGGCCGCGAGGTGCAGAGCCTGGCGGTGAGCTCGTACACGATCCTGGCCCCCGGCCCGCCGGCCCTGCACCAGGCGATCGTCCGCGTCGACGGCGACCCGTACCAGCTCTTCCTGGGGATACAGCAGGAGGAGGTGCCACACCGGATCGAGCACGCGGTGATCGGGTGGGCGCCGGTCATGGGACCGGACGACGAGCATGCGCGTGTGCCCGTGGTCTATGACGCACTGCACGACACCGAGCTCACCGCGGTGCTCATTGACAACTTGATCCTGCTGCCGGGTGCAGTGGTGCCCACCAACCTGCCGTCGCTCGTGATCGGCGCCGAGCAGAGCAACACCTCCGTGGTCTTCGGCGACGAGCTCATCCTGAAGGTGTTCCGCCGCCTCTCCCCCGGTATCAACCCCGACTTCGAGGTGACTGCCGCGCTCGCACAGCGTGGCTGCAAGCGCATCCCCCGCCCCCTCGCGCACTTCGAGACACTGTTCGACGGTGAGCCCACGACCGGCGCGATCCTGACCGAGTATCTCCGGACCGCCGTCGACGGCTGGGAGCTGGCAAAGACTAGCGTGCGCGACCTCTATGCCGAGGCCGACCTGCACGCCGACGAGGTCGGCGGTGACTTCGCCGGCGAGGCCTACCGGCTTGGCCAGGCGACGGCCGAAGTCCACATTGACCTCGCGGCCGCATTGCCCACCGGCTCGCTCGACCCGGCGGCGGTTGGCGGGCTGGCCGCGGCAATGCAGGCCCGGCTGGCCGCGGCCGTTGAGTCGGTTCCGGCCCTCGCACCCTATGAACGCTTCCTGGGAGAGGCCTTCGAAGGCCTCGCCCGCCGCCCGCCAGGCGCCGGCCCGATCCCGCTCCAGCGCATACACGGCGACCTGCACCTCGGCCAAGCGCTGCGGACCGAGCTCGGCTGGTTCTTGATCGACTTCGAGGGCGAGCCGGCCCGTCCGCTCGCCGAGCGCCGCCAGCCAGACTCGCGGTTGAAGGACGTCGCGGGCATGTTGCGCTCGTTCGACTACGCCGCTCGGCACATGCTCGTCGACTCCGACCTATCGATCTCGCCGCAGCTGGAGTACCGCGCCGACGAGTGGGCCACCCGGAACCGGGACGCGTTCTGCGGCGGCTATGCGGACACGATGGGCGCCGACCCGCGCGACGAGGAGGTGCTGCTGCGGGCGTACGAAATCGACAAGATCGTGTACGAGGTTATGTACGAGGCACGGAACCGCCCGTCCTGGCTTCCGATCCCGCTCGCCAGCGCGCGCCGACTCTCCAGGACCGACTGACGCCGACCGGCGTTTTCGGACGGTCGGCTACGTGGCAGGCTGGTGAGGATGGCTGAGCCCGCGACCGTCGCGCCGGTGGACCAGGCCGAGCTGCATTCGCTGGTCGAGGGTACGCACGCCGACCCCCATCGGGTGCTCGGTCCGCATCGCTACGACGGCACGGTTACCGTGCGGGTACTCCGGCCATGGGCCGACCGGGTCGCGGTGGTCATCGGTGGCCGCCGCTTTGACCTGGAGCACGAGTATGAAGGCGTCTTCGCCGGGGCTCTGCCCATGGCCAACGTGCCTGACTATCGTCTGCAGGTCTCCTATCCCGGGTTCATAGTCGACGCCGACGACCCGTACCGGTATCTCCCGACTCTCGGCGACGTCGACCTCTACCTGATCGGCGAGGGTAGGCATGAGCAGCTCTGGGAGGTGCTTGGTGCGCACATCCAGATGTACGACACACCGACGGACGTGGTCACTGGCACATCCTTCGCGGTATGGGCGCCGAGCGCTCAAGGCGTACGTGTGGTGGGCGACTTTAACTACTGGGAGGGCCGGGCGCACCCCATGCGGTCGATGGGCGCGAGCGGCGTGTGGGAGCTCTTCGTGCCGGGTATCGGAGCCGGAACGCGCTACAAATATGAGATCCTCGGGCGCGACGGTGTGTGGCGGCAGAAGGCGGACCCGGTCGCGTTCGCGGCCGAGCGCCCGCCGGCGACTGCGTCGGTCGTATTCGACTCCGCGTACGAGTGGAGGGACGGCGACTGGATCGGGGCGCGGTCGCGCGGCAACCCCCACCAACGGGCGCTTTCCATCTACGAGGTGCACCTCGGCTCCTGGCGGCTTGGGCTCTCCTACCAGCAACTCGCGGACGAGTTGGTGCCCTATGTTGCCGAGCTCGGTTTCACCCATGTCGAGCTGATGCCGGTCGCCGAGCATCCGTACGGCGGCTCCTGGGGCTATCAAGTCTCGTCCTACTTCGCACCGACCGCCCGCTACGGCACGCCTGATGACTTCCGCTATCTCGTCGATCGCTTCCACCAAGCGGGAATCGGTGTGATCATGGACTGGGTGCCGGCCCACTTCCCTCGGGACACGTGGGCGCTGGCCCGTTTCGACGGCACGCCGCTTTATGAGCATGCCGACCCACGCCGCGGAGAGCACCCGGACTGGGGCACGCTCGTGTTCGACTACGGACGCCGCGAGGTGCGCAACTTCCTGGTCGCTAATGCGCTCTACTGGCTGCGGGAATTCCACCTGGACGGCCTTCGGGTGGACGCGGTCGCATCGATGCTTTACCTCGACTACTCCCGCAAGACCGGCGAATGGGTGCCGAACCCACAGGGTGGCCGGGAGAACCTCGATGCCGTCGGATTCCTGCAGGAAATGAACGCGACCGTCTACAGAAGGGTGCCCGGCGTCGTCACGGTCGCCGAAGAGTCCACCGCCTGGCCCGGCGTGACGAAGCCGACCAGTAGGGCCGGGCTCGGCTTCGGCTTCAAGTGGAACATGGGCTGGATGCACGACACGCTCGGCTATTTGGCCCGCGATCCGATTTACCGCGACCATCACCACAACGACCTGACGTTTTCGCTGATGTACGCGTACAGCGAGAACTTCATCCTCCCCCTCTCCCACGACGAGGTGGTGCACGGCAAGGGCTCACTACTCGGGAAGATGCCCGGCGACCGGTGGCAGAAGCTTGCAAACCTGCGCGCGCTCTACGGGTACATGTGGGCGCACCCCGGCGGCAAGCTGCTCTTCATGGGCGGTGAGCTCGGCCAGGAAGCGGAGTGGTCGGAGGGGCGGAGCCTTGACTGGTGGTTGCTCGACCTACCCGACCACAACGGACTGAGGACCGCTCTGCGCGACCTGAATCGCGTGTATGTGGACTCGCCGGCGCTCTGGTCCAGGGAAAGCGACCCGGGCGGCTTCGAGTGGCTGGTGGTCGACGATGCTGCCCGCAACGTCGTGGCATTTGCGAGGTACGGGCTTGAGGGGACGGCGCCGCTCGTGTGCATCGCGAACTTCGCGGCGGTGCCGCATAACGACTATCACCTGGGCCTGCCGGCGCCAGGAGTGTGGCGAGAGGTCATCAACACCGATGCCGACGTATACGGCGGCTCAGGTGTCGGCAACCTCGGCTCCATCATGGCCGAACCTGATCCCGACGGCAGGCAACCGGCATCGGTCATACTCCGCCTGCCGCCCCTCGGCACCGTCTGGCTCATGCACGGCCAGGACGAGGGCGCCGGAGTGCCGTGACGCGCAGCGGCTGCGACGACGCTACCGGGCCGCTTCTGGCGGCGTCGAGCGGGACTGAACCATTCCGTCAATCGTCATCTTGTCGCAGGTGACGAGGACGATGCGAGACTCCACGTCTGTGAAGGTCATGTCGGGGCGGATGAGCTCTGCCGGCGGCGGGTTGTCCGGGGTGAACTCGACCGGCACGCCGTCGATCTTGGCTTTGAAGTACGTGACATCCATAACGACGTGGCCGGACAGGACGCTTGGGTCCTCCCCTGCCCCGTGAGTGATCTGCGTGACGCCTTCGTGCGTGATGGCGAGCCGCATGTCACTGAGCGTGTTGACATTTGCCCTGAAGCGCAGTGCTTTGACCGAACCCTTCGCGGTTTCCTGTGTGACAATCCCGGCGAACTCCAGCCCATCCATTGCGCTCCTGTCCGCGGTCAGGACGCCTCGGATGACGGCTGCCTGCAGCTCGCCCCTCGCAGTATTGACCTTCGGTGGATCGACCGAGGGTGTCTCGGTCCGTATCGATGACGGCGACGGCGACGATGTGGTGGTGCGGGACGGTTCGCTAGTGGTGGCGGTTTGCGTCGGACTGGTAGTTGCAGAACAAGTCGGAGTGGTCGATGGCGTGCCCGATGAGCTGGGCGTGGCCGTGTCGGACGCGGTCGGCGTCGCGGTAAGTGTTGGAGTCGGTGAGCTTGTGGGGGTTGAGGTGGTCGAGGTCGCCGTCTCGCAGGTCGACGCAGTCTGCACAGCCACCGGCCCGGCGGCGGCATCCCCCGTGCTAGTAAAGGCAAAGACGACAAAACAAAACGCTGGCACGGCAGCGATCGCCGTGCCTATCGCACCCAGCCTGCTCAGCCATGCGCGGACGAGCGTGCCGCTCCGGGTCATGCCGACGACCCGGCCGATGGGATTCATCGAGGGGCGATCCCCTCGGAAGGGCCACCCTCGCCGGACGTGCCGACTAACGAGTGGTCCCGCTCTCCGCTCGGGACTCTTGGCTGCTCCTGGGTCGGTTGCTCACTGACCGGACCGCGGACGCCGACCCGATCCTGGTCGTCATCGTCGTACGGGATAAGGTCCCGCTCGTCGTGGCCCTCATCGGCTGCCGGGACCTCGATGGTCTCACCGCGGTCGGGCGTCGCCTCCGCGTTCGGCTCGGTGACATCCCAAGCAAACGCCATCGCGCCACCGACCAGGCCGAGCAACATGCCCAGCAGGAAGCCGCCGAGGTTCGAGGTCAAGAACGAGGCTAGCGAGAAGAGAATCGTCGACACGCCGGCAATAGCCCGAAGATGCGGCTGGAACCACATCACAAGCGCCATGAGGGCCATCAGCGCCGCCATCAACCAGGTTGCTATCCCGGCGATGCCTTGTTGGATCGTGAGTCCGCCGAGCTTGAGATTCGGCACGGCGATGAGCTCGTAGGCCGCCACGAGGGTGATGACCCCGGCCCAGAATGGCCGGGTTCGCCGCCAATGGCGAAAACTGCGCCACCAGCCGGCGAGTCGCATCCGAAGACGGGCGAGCCAAGCCACTGGAGCGGACCCTTCCGAGGTCGTGTCACGTCCACGGCCACGGCCGTCAGGCGCCACGTTCTACTCCTTGTGAGTCATGCCCAAGTGAGCGAGACGGCCAATCGATGGCCACCCCGCTCACCCGGTCGTGCAACTGTCAGAAACACTCGGTGCTGCTGAACCCGAGCGAGAGCCCGGGAAGCGTGAACGTACCCGCCGTCGTCGCCCAAGCAGTCTGCTGCAGGTTGCGGATATCCACGCTGTCGGCAGCCTGGCCAAAGCCGCCAGCGGTCGGATCCGGTTCGACGATGCTGTTAACGCCGAGCGTCGACGCGTCTTGACCGATCCTCATGTTTCCAAATCGTGCCTGTGTGGCGTCGAGCTGTGTCATGTCGACGACGAGGTTGTCGGCAGTCGCAGGGGTACCACCGCCACCCGCCGTGATCTTGATGATCTTACGTGCACCGAGAATCGGCTGGAGTGGTCCGGGGATCGGAACCACGACACTTTGGCAAAGTTTCGTCAGCTCCGCGTTGTCGTCGATCACGGAGACCACCACGGCGTGGAGGTCAGTGGAGCTTGTTCCGTGATCGATCGAGCCATACTGCGAGAAGCCGTCACCGGTGAGCCTGTCCGCGCTGACCTTGAACTGCGTGCCTGAGACGGCGAAAGACACGGCGAGGACGCCGTTCGCCACCATGATGACTAATGCCGCCCCGGCCGCCACGGCTGGTGCAAGCACCAGTCCGAAGCGCTTCCACTTAGTGCGACCAGTTCCCTGGCCGACTACCTCCGTCACAAGGACCTCCTGTCTGCCCCGTCCTCGGTCCGCCCGCGGACGCTGCCCGAGGAGCGAGAGAGCTGGACCCGGCCCGTCCGTCCCCTTCCGCTGGGACAACCTCCTCGGGCCCTCGTCGTGCCGTGTAATACGCGTGCCGGCAACATGCCGAGGGGCCGACGCGGCAGCCCACCGTCCACGGAGGACGAGCCGTCGAGGTGGGGCTTGCGGCCGCAATCCCCACCTCATCTGAGCGCCGTGGCCAACGGCGCTCGCCGGCTCGTGCAACCACGAGCAGTTAAGCCGGGTGCGCACATAGTGGCTCGACTTCCCGGGCGGAACAAGTGGGGCTACTTACTAGTAAGTAATAACTAACGCACCGGAAGACGGCCTGATCCCCACGGAATGTAATGTGGCCCTACGTAACCTGCGCCGATTGCGTAGGGTAGTGAGCTTCCGTAATAACCGGCGAAGTGTCACAATTTGGCAACTGATCTTCCTGTCGTGTTTCTGACCAACCAACGCCTGGGCTCAGAAGAGAGCGCTGGCCAGCGCGGACCGCGCCTTCGTGACGCGGGGGTCGGTCGCCCCAACCACGTCGAAGAGCGACAGCAGGTGGCGCCGAGCAGCGTCGCGATCGTCACCGCTGGTCCGCTTCACCGTGTCGATCAGGCGTTGGAAGGCATCTTCCACGTGGCCGCCCGCGACGTCGAGGTCGGCGACCTCGCATTGTGCGGTCAAATTAGAGGGGTCGACGGCCGCCTTCTGCCGGGCCGAAGTCCCGTCGAGCTCTCGTACCCGAATCAAGAGGTCTATCCGCGCCAACCCGGCTGTTGCCTCTGGGTCGCCGGGGCGGTCGGAAAGCACATTCTCGTATGCTCGGCGGGCCCCGCCAAGGTCACCCGCTTCCAATGCGGACTCGGCGGCAGCGATCGCCGGGTCGACAGCGGGCCCGCTGGCGGGCGCAGTTTGGTCGTCCCCCGCGACAGGCTCGACTGTCCCTGCCACGCCGTTTGCTGCGGCTACCCGAAGCACCTCGTCGACCGCCTGCCTGACCTGCGCTTCTGGAAGCGCGCCAGTAAAGAGCGGCACCGGCTGACCCTTGATCACGGCGAACACGGCCGGGATCCCCTGCACGCCGAAGGCGGCGGCGATCCGCTGGTTGGCATCTACGTCGATCTTCGCGAGGAACCAGCGGCCACCACTCTCTGTCGCGAGCCGTTCCAGAATCGGGGACAGCTGTTTGCACGGCCCGCACCAGTCGGCCCAGAAATCGATAAGCACCGGGACGCGAACCGATCGGTTGACGACCTCGGCTTGGAAGGTCTCCTCGGTGACCTCAACGACGTACGACCCACCGTTGGCGGCCGAAGTCGCACCAGCTGCCTGCCTCGTCCGGCCGGCGACGGCGCTCAGGTCGACTGCTCCAGGTTGAGTGAAACTCGGCTCCTGCATACCCCCATCTTGGCGCGGCCGACCGGGAAACGCCGACTCGGCCAGATCAAGGCCCGGGTGGCAACTAGCGCAAGCGCGCCTCGGTCAGCAGTGAGTCGACGACCGATAGGGCACTCTCGACATAGCCACGATCGCCGGATGGCGGCATGACCAGCATCCGACGATGCAGCCCCGGCCGGACCTGCCGCAACCACTGCTGATCTGCGGGACTGAGCCGATGATCGTTTCGATAAGCATCCGCTACCCGCGCCAAACCGTCGCAAAGGGCTACGAACTCCGCGTCGTCCTGCAGGTCACCGGGGCAGGGAAGCACGGAATGCCGCGCCCAGATCCGGGTCGCGTCGGTCACCATCACCATCGCAACCTCCCACCGAGGAACCAACTTCCACGGTACGACCAAATCGGCCTCGACCGCTGCGGAGCCGGGCCTGAGCGATGGACCAGAGCGAACTCGTGAGTAAGGCAAGCAGTCGGCGGGCCGTCAACAGGTGGAATCAGGCCTTGCGGTCAAACCCACGGCCCGACGGACGTGCATACTCCGCATCGCTACCGGGCCGGCCGGGGGTTCAGAAGCGGGGCGGCTCGGCGTAAGTGCCCCATTCGACGCGGAGGGCATCGCAGATCTCGCCGAGGGTTGCCTCCGCCCGGACGGCGTCGAGCATGCTCGGGATCATGTTCTCCTTGGTGCGCGCGACCGAGCGCATCCGCTCGAGAGCGGCGTCCACGACCTCCTTGTCGCGTCGCCCCCGTCGCCCGGCGAGCACGTCCTTTTGCTCGACCTCCACCTCGTGGCTGATCCGCAGGATCTCCAGTGGCTCCTCGACCGTCTGAGTGTGGCAGTTCACACCGACGATCTTCTTCTCGCCTTTCTCCAGCTTCTGCTGATACTGGAATGCCGCCTCGGCGATCTCGGACATGAACCAGCCGTCTTCGATTCCGCGCAGGATGCCTGAGGTCATCGGCCCGATGGGATGTTCGCGACGGGTCGTGCCAAGCTCGCGGATCCGGTCGAAGGTCCGCTCCGCCTCGGTCTCGATCTTGTTCGTGAGCGCCTCGACGTACCACGATCCGCCCAGCGGGTCGGCAACGTTGGCGATCCCCGTCTCGTCCATGATCACCTGCTGGGTCCGCAACGCGATCTCAGCGGCCTTCTCGCTCGGCAGCGCGAGCACCTCGTCCAGCGCGTTGGTGTGCAGTGAGTTGGTCCCGCCAAGGACGGCGGCGAGCGCCTCGAGAGCGGTCCGGACGATGTTGTTATCGGGTTGCTGGGCCGTCAGTGATACGCCGGCCGTCTGGGTGTGGAATCGCAGCCACTGCGCGCGCTCGCTCTTCGCCCCGTACACATCTCGCATCCAACGCGCCCAGATCCGGCGGGCCGCCCGGAATTTGGCAATCTCCTCGAAGAAGTCGATGTGCGAGTCGAAGAAGAAGGACAGCCCCGGTGCGAAGACCTCGATGTCCAGGCCGCGGGAGAGACCAAGCTCCGCATAGCCGAAGCCGTCGGCGAGCGTGAACGCGAGCTCCTGCGCAGCGGTCGCGCCCGCCTCCCGAATGTGGTAGCCGGAGACAGAGAGGGGCTTGTACGCGGGAATCTGCGCCGCGCACCACTCCATGAGGTCGCCGATCAAGCGCAGGTGTGGCTCGGGCGGGAACAGCCATTCTTTCTGCGCGATGTATTCCTTGAAGATGTCGGTCTGCAGCGTGCCGTTTAGTACGCCTGGGTCGACGCCCTGCCGCTCGGCTGCGACAACGTACATGCAGAAGATGGGCACCGCTGGGCCCGAGATCGTCATCGAGGTGGTGACGTCGCCGAGCGGGATGTCGGAGAACAAGATGTCCATGTCGGCGGCCGAGTCGATCGCGACCCCGCAGTGGCCGACCTCGCCGAGCGAACGCGGGTCGTCAGAGTCGCGGCCCATGAGGGTCGGCATGTCGAAGGCCACCGAGAGTCCCCCGCCGCCCGAGGCAAGGATCATCTTGTAGCGCTCGTTGGTCTGCCTCGCGTTGCCGAAGCCCGCGAACTGCCGGATCGTCCAGACCCGGCCGCGATAGCCGGTCGGGTATAGGCCCCGGGTGTACGGGAACTCGCCGGGCCAGCCGATCTGGTCGAAGCCCGGGTACGGCACGCCGGGCGGCGGGCCGTAGACCGGATCGACCTCAAGGCCGGACAGCGTCGTGAAGTCGGCCTCCCGCTTGAGCGCCTGGTCATAGCGCTCCTGCCAGCGCTTTCGGCCGGCCTCTATCTCGCTGGGCTCCACCGTGGCTCCCTCGGCTTGTGACGGTCGAACGGCAACAAAGACGCACACCTGTCACAAGCAGATTACCCGTCGACCCACGCCCCCTTCCTTCCCCTCCAACGGCACCACATCGGAGAGAGGTGATTCAGTTTCATTCAGGGACTACGAAGGCTCCGAGCGGTCAAGCGACGCGTTTCAGATCGCGCGGCCGCCGTGCCGGGTGAGGCAGGAGACTGCGGCAGCCGCGGAATTCAGCCGACCGGCCGCGGGGAGACTGGAGTGCGATGAAGAAGACGGCGACGCGCCTGGCGGACGGCAGGGAGCTTGTCTACTACGACGAGCGTGACGATGCCGTCCGCTCGCTCGTCGACACCAGAGATCTACCGCCCCGGACTGGCGGGCCGGTGATGCGCTACGACGCCGCGCTCGATGAGTGGGTCGCCATTGCCGCGCACCGGATGACGCGCACGCACCTGCCACCGAGCGACGAGTGCCCGCTGTGCCCGTCGCGTCCGGGCCGGCCGACCGAGATCCCGGCCGATGACTATGACGTGGTCGTCTTCGAGAACCGCTTCCCGTCCTTCGCCCAGCCGATCAAGGCGGCAACGGAACTGCCCGGGCCACATGAACTGCTCGGGATGGAGAGGTCGGCGGTCGGCCGATGCGAAGTGGTCTGCTTCACCAGCGACCACAACTCGTCCTTCGCCGAGCTGACGCCGGACCGAGTGCGGACAGTCGTCGACGCCTGGGCCGACCGGACCGTGGAGATCGGCCGGTTGGCGGGTGTGGAGCACGTGTTCCCGTTCGAGAATCGCGGACCGGAGATCGGGGTTACGCTGCACCACCCGCACGGCCAGATCTATGGCTACCCGTTCGTCGCGCCGGTGGAGCGCAGGATGCTCGACTCGGCGCGCAGATACCGTGATCGCTCTGGTCAGAACCTCTTCGCGGACATGCTCGAGGCCGAGGTGAATGCCGGGACCCGGGTGGTGGCGCGAAGCGAGTACTGGACCGCATTTGTGCCGGTAGCCGCCCGCTGGCCGGTCGAGGTTCACCTCTACCCCAACCGCCGGGTCGCTGACCTGCCCGCCCTGAACGACCAAGAGCGGGACGACTTCGCCGGCATCTATCTCGACCTGCTCCAGCGCGGCGACCGGCTCTACGGCCGGCCGCTGCCCTACATCGCGGCGTGGTATCAGGCACCGGTGCGGATCGACCGCGATCTGACCTACCTCCACCTGCGGCTCTACTCGATCCGGCGGGCTCCCGACAAACTCAAGTATGTCGCCGGCTCCGAGTCGGCGATGGGCGCGTTCGTTCTCGACCTGACTCCCGAGGACATAGCCGCTCGGCTCCGCGAGGTGGCGAGCTGACCGCCGTCGACGACTTCAACCGTCTCTTCGATCGCCCTGCAGCGGGAGCGTGGGCGGCGCCAGGCCGGGTCAACCTGATCGGCGAGCACACCGACTACAACGAGGGCTTCGTCCTGCCGATTGCGCTGCGCTACCGGACCGTTGCCTACGCCGCGCCGCGCACCGACGGCATTGTCAGCCTGCGGTCGGCGCAGCATCCCAATGAGGACGCAGCAGTCTCGGTGGCCCAGCTCGAACCCGGCACGGTCACCGGATGGGCCGCCTATCCGGCGGGGGTGGCGTGGTCGCTGCGAGAGGCTGGGCATCGTGTCGCCGGCGCCGACGTGCTCGTCGACGGAGACGTTCCGCTTGGTGCCGGGCTCTCGTCCTCGGCCGCGCTCGAATGTTCGGTTGCGCTCGCGCTCACCGAGTTGTCCGAGATCAAGGTGGGACGTTCGGAGCTGGCCCGCATCGCTCAGCGGGCCGAAAACCAGTTCGTCGGCGTCCCCAGCGGGATCATGGATCAGTCCGCATCGCTCCTGGCCACGGCGGGCCACGCCCTCCTCCTCGACACCCGCAGCGGTGAGGTTCGGCAGATCCCGCTCGACCTCACCGGCGCCGGCCTTGCCCTCCTGGTCATCGACACGAATGCGCCGCACCGCCTGGTCAGCGGCGAGTACGCGGCGCGCAGGCGCGACTGCGAGCAAGCGGCCGCGCTGCTCGGCGTGCCGGCACTGCGCGACATCGATGTAAAAGAGCTCGACCAGGCGTTGAAGCGTGTCGGCGGGCGTTTCAGCGATCCGGCCCCGTCCGCCGCTGACGCCGTGGCGTCCGCCGGGCCGGGTTCGGCGCGCGGTGCCAGCATCAGCGATGAGACGGCCGAGCGCCTCCGTAAGCGAGTACGGCACATAGTCACCGAGAACCAGCGCGTGCTGGAGGTCGTACACCTCCTCGACGACGGACGAGACACGACCCAACGAACGGGTTCGGCGGAAAGGCAGGCGGCGCGCTCCATGCGGGCGGGTCGCTGGCACGGATCAGGGCCGCACTGGCTCGCGATCGGCCGGCTCTTCACTGCGTCACATGTCTCTCTCCGGGACGACTACGCGGTGTCTTCCCCCGAGCTCGACCTGGCCGTCGACGCCGCGCTCGCCGGCGGCGCCCTGGGCGCCCGGATGACCGGGGGCGGGTTCGG
Organism: Actinomycetota bacterium; assembly: GCA_046725875.1. GTDB lineage: Bacteria > Actinomycetota > Actinomycetes > JAKEEW01 > JAKEEW01 > JBKOZJ01. The sequence goes on along the minus strand of JBKOZJ010000039.1, from coordinate 72 downwards.
CGGCTGCGCGATCATCCTCGTACCCGCCGGGGATGCCGACCGCGTCGCCCGGGCCATCGCGGACGCCTTTGC
>JBKOZJ010000038.1:0-11602 GCA_046725875.1 Actinomycetota bacterium | reverse complement strand
ATACGCGAAGGACTGCTCGAGGTCGAGCGTTGACCGTCGTGCGATGCACGGTCCGCAGCGCATTGCTCGGCGAGCCGATGGCTGGAACGGCTTCGCGGATTGACCGCTACTTGCTCATGGAGGTACCGGGACCGTGGGGCGTCGAAGCCCTGCGGGACGCGCGGTTGCCCGTTGATCTGAAGCGTGAGCTGCGGCGTCGCAGCCAAGCGAGCCGCGTGCGCGTCCTGCTGATCCGCCGCCACGCCGGCGCCCGAGTCGTGCGCCGCCCGCAGGTCTTCGTCATCGATACGGACCCGGTTCGACCCATCGCGACGGAGGCGCGGCTCGCCGATGTGCGTGAGGTACTTGACCTCGGCCTCTGGACCGAAACGCCCGGCTGTTGTGAGGAGCTGCCACAGCGTGGCGAGCCGCTGTTCCTCGTGTGCACCCACGGCCGGCACGACCCGTGCTGCGCAGAACGTGGACGGCCAGTTGCCCGCGCGTTGTCCGTCGCCTATCCGGCTGAGACCTGGGAATGCTCACATATGGGCGGCGATCGGTTCGCCGGCAACCTAATCTGCCTGCCACATGGCGTTGTTTACGGTCGGGTCGCGCCTGAGGACGCGGCGCCGATTGCTACCGCATATCTGGACGGCCGCCTCGATCTCGCGCACCTACGGGGCCGCGGGAGCTACCCGTTCGTGATTCAGTCAGCGGAGTGGCATCTGCGCATGAGACTGGGGCTGACCGGCGTGAACGATCTCGCGCTCACTGAACACCATGTGGACCGGCACGACGTCACCGCGGTCTTCGACACCGCGTGGGGGGCCGAATGGTCGGTGCGTATGCGCGTAAGTCACGCACCGCCGCGGCAGCTCACCTGCCATGCGACCCGGCTGGTTGCCGCGCCTCAGTTTCAACTGCTTCAGATCGACCAGCTCTGAGGGCGCAGACCTTACCCGAATCCGTTGCATCGGGGGCTCATAGCGACGATTGGGGAGGCTGTGAGATTCGGCAGCTAGATGTGGTCATGAACGCGCACCTGCTGGTGAAGCACAATCGGAGCAAACGCTCGATATAGCTGAGTCCGTCTATTCCGCAGCTTTCGCTCAGCCCGCCGTGCAATGAAGGGCCGCCGAGGCGACGGCGTTTCGCGAGCGCGCGACGGCGGTAGCGCAGCGCCCGGGCAGGCTCCTCGTCATCACTATTGCTACAGTACCGCCCGCGACTGTCCGAGCTGGCGCGTACCTGCGCATCTCTCGTGATCGCGAGGGCGACCGGATCGGCGTGGATGGGCAGCGACGCGAGCTTGCGAAGCTGGCCGGAGAGCCCGGTCCGAACATGGTGGACTGGTACTGCGACAACGACGTTTCGGCGAGCACGCGCAGCAGGAAAGACAGGCCCGAATATCGGCGGCTGCTGGCGGACGCGAAGGCGGGACGGTTCTCCGTGATCGTCGCCTATTCGTCCAGTCGGCTCACTCGTCCGCCCGCGCGAGCTGGAGGGCTTGCTCGACCTGGCCGAGCGACACCAGGTCAGCTACCGCTATGCCACCGCACCCGCAGCGGCTCTCGCCGGCGGCGCATCCATAACGGCGGATCGTCGGATTGGTGTAATGAAGAGGGCCCGAAGGGGACCTCGTTCCGTGGTCCCGTGCCACGGCGGCCAGCCGTCCGCACGGCTGTCCCGCCCGGACAACCGGCTCTTGGGGTGAGTTGTGCGCAGGAGTGCGCGCTGGGCCGTTGCCGTGGCGTTCGCTGTGCACGGTGCCGCCTTCGGCAGCTATGCCGCGCGGCTGCCGTGGATCCAGGAACGCCTCGAGCTCAGCCCTGGCGCGCTCGGCCTGGCGCTGTTGATGATGTCGGTCGGTGCCGTTGGTTCGATGCCGTTCGCCGGCCGCTCGGTGCACCGCCTGGGTTCGCAGGCCGCCACCCGCTGGTTCTTGATCGGATGGGTCGGCGCGATGGTCCTGCCCGCGCTCGCCCCGAGCTTGGGGGCACTGTGTGTCGCCCTCCTATGCTGCGGCCTCACGGCGGGGACCGCGGACGTGGCGATGAATGCCCAGGGGGTTGCGGTGGAGCAACGAATGGGCAAGTCGATCATGTCTGGCCTGCATGGCATGTGGAGCGTGGGTGGGCTGATCGGCTCGGCGATCGGCGCTGCGGCGGCTTACCGCAACATCGACGCGCGCGTTCACCTCGGCGTCATGGCCGTGATCCTAGCCGTCACCACGCTCGTTGCCTCGTTCCGGCTGCTGCCATCACGGCCCGCGGCGAGTGACAAGCCGCCAGGCTTCGCGTTCCCCACGGGTCCCGTTCTGGGTATCGCACTCGTCGGTTTCTGTGCGATCTTCGTGGAGGGCTCCACGGCGGATTGGTGTGCGGTCTATTTGCGACAGGTCACCGATGCGAGCTCGGGCCTCGCCGCTGTGTCGTACACCCTGTTCGCTTTGACGATGGCCGCGGGCCGCATCAGCGGCGATGTCGTCGTACGCCGGTTCGGGGCGGTGCGTACGGTTCGAGCAAGTGGACTCGTTGCTCTGCTCGGAGGAGTGCTCGTCGTGCTCGCCCGAGCCCCGGCAGCCGCGATGACCGGATTCGCGCTCTATGGTCTTGGCGTCGCCGTTGTGGTGCCACTGGCCTTCGCCGCCGCTGGCCACGCCGGGCCGCACTCCGCGCACGCCATCGCCGGCGTCGCCACCGTGTCCTACGGCGCGGGGCTGGCGGCGCCGGCCGCGGTGGGCGGTATTGCCAATCTCACCTCGCTGCCGGGCTCGTTCGCCGTGATCACCGCGTTGGCTGCGATGATTAGTATCGGTGCTGGCCGCCTGCGCCCGGCAGATGCAATCAGACGCGTATGACGTCACCTCGGTCACGGTAGTATCAAGAGATCGCCGCGCCCCGGCGGTGACCGCGTCGCGACACGCAATTTCGGTACTGGTTTCCGACGGGCGGGCCCGGGCAGCCGGGCCGGCGGCGGTGGTCCCTTCCCGTCGTCGTGCACGGCCGTGACGGGCTCGGTGGCTCGCTCTCGTCCTATACGCCGCCGCGGCATCCACCGCAGGCTGGATCGCAACCCTAGGCCGCGACGTCGCATGAGCGCCCTCCGATCGCAAACCTCAGCCCTGCAACCTCCGCGTCACACCTGGGGCGGTCGCCGGGGCTGACCCTGTAGGACGCGAGATTGAGCCCAGAGCACCCGGGAACGAGGCGGTGCGCATGACCGAGAGGGCGCGGCCGACTGGCCTGGCTAACCGACCCACACAGATCGCCGCACTTTGCCGAGGCGGCCGATGGAGGGCTGGTGAGCGAGACCGCCGCCCAGCGAACCGCGCGGTTTGGGCGGGACGCGTCGCCGCATCTGGGCCCGGTGCTTGTATCCGATCGCGTGCGGCTCATCCGATCGACTTGTGTCCCGGTTCCTGCTCGCTCGGCGTTTGTGGGCGTCCGGTTCCCGCCAGCACGATCACTTCCGGTGGGAATCGGACACGAGTCGATCGCATGAGCGGCACGCCGCCGGATCTTGCCCATGCGGTACGTGATCCGTCAATAAACCTACCCCCAGATCTGGGGCTTGACCGCGTCTCTGCTGTTCTGGCTCGGTTCAGCGGGCTGCTTGCGCCCTCAAGCCGTGTTGGTTAATGGCTGAGAGGAAGGCCCGGCCGGCAGCCTCCACCACGTCTGTGGACGACGCCCTGACGGCTACCCGGCGGCCCGGCATCTCTACCTCGAGCTCGACTTCGCCGACGGCCTCGCTTCCAGGGCCGACCGAGTATGCGCGGAACGCGACTACTCGCGCTGCGACCCCGGTGGCCTGTGAGATCGAGTGGCAGACCGCGTCGATAAGCCCATTACCGGACCCCTCGGCGTGCACTTGCTTCCCTTGGCGGGACAGCTGCACGCTGGCCCGCGGCCCGTCCTGCGATCCCCCGGCGTACGTGACCGTGTCGAACTGCCAGCTGGTCGATGGTTCGGTCATGCGGTGCTCCTGGGTCGAGCGAGCGTCGGTTCGGTTCATGGCAGCATAGGGGCGCCTTGGCTCGGTCGGGGCGGGCCCCCGGCCCCGAGGCAGGCTCCCGGTCGGGCCGCCAGGATCCAGTTCAGGGCCTGTCGTGGGCGTTGGTTGAGTTTTGTGGCCCCATGGCTGGTGCCGGTGGCACTTATTGCGCGATCGCGTGTTGTCGCGGCCGGCGATACCCTCACCTGTCGCGGTCCGCTCCGCACGCGGGTGTGGCGCCGCAGCGAGATTGAGTGTTTCGCGATTACCCCGTCGTGGTGGTCGGCCTGGCACAGCCGGATCGAGCTGCAAACGGTTGGTGGTGAGCGGGTCGCCCTCCCCCTGACCGCTGCTGCGTCCTGGTCACCGCGGGACAGTGCACAGCAGCAGCGCTGGTTTTCGGCACTTGAGGCATGGCGCTCGGGAGCTCGCCGGCGATAGCTGGACTGGACAGGAACGGCTCACTGACAGACCGGTCCGCGCATCAACCCTCACCACAGGCAGAGCAGCACGAGCGGCGGCAGATTAGGCCGTTTCCAACCGGTCGAGAACGGCGAGGTCGTGCTCGTCGACGTCACGCAGCTCATATCCGGAATGGAAGAGGCGTTGCGCCTCGATAGAGAAGCAGGGCATGGGTACGTCGTCGAGGCGTCCGATTGTGAAGAAAGCTCGTGGGAACTCGTGCCAGCCGCCTCCCAGAGCCGCTTGTCGTGCGTTGCCGTGATCGTCGATCACGAGCGGATGGACATCGACCCATCCACGTCCGGGCGCGGCGAGTTCGACACGGTTTGGCCGCCAGTCTGTCTCTATGACGTAGCCGAGCTCTTGAAGGACTGCTAGGACTTCCTCCTCGAAGGCGCCGTCGATGTCGATATCCACGTCTCGGTGTGCCCGGGTTTGGCGGCCAACGAGCGCATCGACCCCCCAGCCCCCTTCGAGCCAGAATCGGCAGCCCACAGAGCGCACCGTGCCCAGCACGCTGAGCAGCTGCTCGAAGGTCATTCCCGCAGGCCCGCTCATGGCGTCATCGTGACAGGGCCACGGCATCGCCCGTAGATACACGATTCTCGGCACGTCCGCGCATTCCCTCGGCGGCAGAACCGTGCACTTGATCTTTGGATCACAACGAGACGACCGTCACCGTTGGCCGCGCTCACATTGACCGTGATCCCACTACCCAGGCCGATCGACACAACCCGTCGACCGCCTGGGAAGCCATCGCTCAGCCCGCCCTTGGGCGACGCGCCTCGCGGCAGGTGAGTGCGGCAGAGCTTGCGGCGACTGGCTCGCTGGCGGCCCGGGAGCGCGAGTCGGGACGAGCAGGTCGAATCGGCCGCCTGCGCCTAACGCCTAATCCTCGCTGTCTCGCCGGGTGGAGGCGTACACGTCGATGACCTGCCCGTACTGGTCGACCGCGCGGTAGAGGTAGACCCACCGGCCGGCGACCTTGACGGAGGTCTCGTCCACGTGCCAGCGGTCGCCGACCCGGTGCCGGCCGAACCGGGCCGCGGCGACAAGCAGCGGCGCGAACCGGCGCACCCACCGGTGGGACCGTGACGTGATCCACGTCGATGCCGCGCTCGACCACCAGCTCCTCCACGTCCCGGTAGGACAGCCCGAACCGCAGGTACCACCGCGCTGCCAGCACGATCACGTCCGGTGGGAAGCGAAATCCGGCGAACGCCGAGCGTGGAGGAGCTGGACGGCAAGTCGGTCGGATCAGCTGCACACGGCCGGATCTTGCCGAAGCGACGCCTCACTCGTCAATGCAACAGACCCGCCCATCCAATCCAGACCGGGTGCACTCCAGAAGATCGGTCCTGAGCCGGCGACCGTCACCCCTGCGGGTTACGCCGGGCCCGCTCGGCCCATACGGTGGCGCCCTTCTGCTCGAATACCCGCACGGCTTCCTCCCTGTATTGAATGGCTTCGTCCTCGCGACCGAGCATCTCCAGGACCTCGGCCAGGGCCAGGGCCGTCCTGCCTTGGATGCCCAGGTGCTCGGTTCTCCTGACCACGTCAAGGGCCTCTCGAGCGAGCCGCTCGGCCTCCTCCTGTCGTCCCTGGCGAGCCCGCACCCTCGCCAGAACCGACTGGGCATCCATCGCCCACAGCGGGTGGCCTCCGGCCATGGCTCGAACCGCCGGTCCCTCGGCGTCTTCCCACCTCCCAGCCATGTACAGCGCCGCGGCCAGGAAGGGCAGGATCGTGGGGTCCGAAATCCCCATCTCGTCGTAGTGGCGCTGTCCCTCGGTCACCAACCGTACGGCCTCCTCGAAATCGCCCGCCAGGATCTCGACGTCCGCGGCGCACTCGGAGGAGTCAGCCCAGTTCGCCTCTTGGCCGTTCTCCCTGAGGATCTCCCGGTACCGCCGCGCCATGAGGCGGGCCTCCTCGAACCGGCCCTCCCAGGCCCGAAGGTGTCCCAGCGCATGAAACATGTAGGCCTGCACGGTACGGTTGCCGGCATACTCGTCGAGGATCTCCTCGGCCCTCCGGGCGGCCTCCTCGACCGGACGGGGGCCCTGGGCCAGGACCGCGCTGAGCGTACGCAGGCTATCCGCCTCGATCCGCGGATCTCCGGACGCTCGAGCATGCCGGCGAGCCTGCTCCAGGGCCTCCTCGGCCTCCGTGGCCCGCCCGATCCACCACCTGGCCCTTCCCACCAGATCCCATCCGCGGGCCAGGCCTCGTTCGTCTCCGTACTTCCCGAAGACCTCGACTGCCCGAAGGCCGTCCTGCTCGGCCTGCTCCACGTCGCTGGGACCCTCGGTGGCCTTGATGTACCACTGGCCCATTAGCGCCAGCGTGGCCAGGCGATTGTCGGCCAGCGCGTCCGCCTGGACGCCTGCTTCCCGGATCACCTCTCTGGCCCGATCGACGTGCCCTCCCTCGGAGAGCGCCTCGGTGAGGTCGACCAACAGCTTCACCCGGTTCGGGTCATGGGCCTCCATCAAGGAGACCGCGCGGGACAGCAGGGTGATGGCTGCGTGGATGTCAATCCGAGCCAGTGCCCGCTCCCCCGCTGAGGCCAGGAGCACGGCCGCCCGAGCCGCCAGCCGGGCCACCACCTCGCCGTCGAGGCCCAGCTCGATGCGGTACCGGTGGGCCTGCTGCAGGTGATAGCCGACCACCTCCTCGAACTCGGTCAGCCGATCGCCAGCCCGGCGCTCCAACCAGCCAGCAAACCGCTCGTGAAGGTGAGCCCGGGTCTCTTTGGTGGTCCCGGCATATGCGGCGTCGCGGATCAGGATGTGGCTGAACCGGAAGGCATCCTCCTCCGTGAACAGGGACCGGTCAGGGCGGACCAGCTCCCGCCGGACAAGGGCCTGGAGGTGTCCGCCCACGGCGGCCTGGTCCGAGTCGGGCGAGAGTTCCGCCACCGCGCCCCACCAGAACACCTTCCCTACCACCGAGGCCCGCTGGATCACGGCACGCTCCGCCAGCGACAGCCGCTCCAGGCGGGCGGACAGGAGGGCGTTGATGGTCGGAGGGATGGTGAGCGCGGACAGGTCGCCGGCGGCCGTCCATCGGCCGTCATCACGCCGAAGGACCGCGTCATCGACCAACATCCGCAAGATCTCCTCCACGAAAAGGGGATTGCCCTCGGCGACCTGGCGGATCCGGGCCCGGACCTCCTCCGCAAGAGGGGCCTGGCCGAGTAGGTTGTCGATGAGCAGCTCGCTTTCGTCCTCGGTGAGGGGCTCGAGGCGGATGGTCTCCGCATCCTTGATGGAAGAGCCCCACGTGGGTCTGGCATCCGCGAGCTCTGGCCGGGCAAGGCACAGGAGAAGAATGGGCTTCCCGGTGCTCCACCCAGCCAGGTACTCCACCAGGTCGAGGAAGGTGGCCTCCCCCCAGTGGATGTCGTCGAACACCACGGCCACCGGGCTTCGCTCGGCCAGGGCCTCGAGCAGCCTACGCACCGCCCAGAATGTCTCCTGGGCCGGCGCCATCGTGCCGCTGAGGCCCAGGACCGAGCCGAGCCGCTCGGCGATAGTCGACGCCTCCTCGTGGGTACCCAGGAGGGCGGCGACCTTGGCGGCGGCCTGTTGGGGGCCGTCCTCCTGACTGATCGCGGCGGCCTCGCGGAGGACCTCTGCCACGGGCCAATAGGTGATCCCGTCCCCGTAGGGGAGACACCGTCCCTGAAGTACTGTGGTTCGGCCCTTCAGCCAGGTAATGAACTCTGCGCACAGGCGGGTCTTCCCGACCCCGGGGGTCCCAATCACGGTGACCAGGCTGCAGGTGGGCGGCTCAGTGGCCCGGTTGAAGGCCTGCCGGAGGAAGGCCAGCTCGTCGTCCCGTCCGACGATAGGAGAGTCGAGCCGCCGGGCGATGCCGGGGCTCTCTGGCGAGACTTCCTTGAGCCGCCATGCTGGCTGTGCTTCGGCCTTCCCCTTGAGATGGAGGGCCTCGACCGGCTCGACGATGACAGCGTCTCGAATCAGGCGGAACGTGGCCTCGCCGATGAGGATCTCGCCGGGCGATGCGGCCTGCTCCAAGCGGGCGGCGAGATTGGCCGCGTCCGCGGTGAGGGGAGCGTCGGGCCGGCTATCCTCTGTCAGGACCTCGCCGGTATTGATCCCGGTCCGAGCGTCGATTCGAATGCCGTGCCAGGCTTCCAGCTCACCGTTGAGGTCGGCGAGCGTGGACCGCATCTCCTGTGCGGCCCTAGCCGCCCGCAGCGCGTCGTCTTCATGGATATCGGGCACCCCAAACACGGCCACGATCGCGTCCCCGATGTACTTCTCGACTGAACCACCGTGGCGTTCGAGCACGCCCCGCATCGACTCGAAGTACACGTCGTTCATGATCCGCCGGAGGAGCTCGGGATCGAGTTGCTCTCCGAGCGCGGTTGACCCGACCACGTCAGTGAACACGATGGTCACCGTCTTCCGGGACTGCACGAGTGGAACGGTACCGCTTCCGTGGTCAGTCGCTGGAGGGGTCCGGCACGGCCATTGGGTGCCAAGAAGGGGTCTGTTGCGTTGACTGAGACTGGCCACTCGGCATGCTTCGGCCGCATGTGGCTAACTCGGCGCACCGTCGTCCAGGTTCCTTCTTGCTTGGCATTCGCCGGCTTCCGGTTCCCGCCGGAGGTGATCGTGCTGGCGGTGCGCTGATACCTGCGGTCGGTCTGTTGCATTAGTCGGGCGGAGCGCAGGCCGGACTTTCGGTAGGCAAGCCCGCTACAGTGCTTCGCCCACGACAGCGCCGGGCTCGACGCAGAACTCGTTGCCCTCCGGGTCCCGCATGACCGTATGGCGTTCATAACGCTGGATGACGATGGCGCCAAGGTCCTCCAGCCGAGCGATTTCCTCCTCGGTACTGCGAGGAGCGCGGAGGTCAAAATGGATCCGGTTCTTGGCTGATTTCGGCTCCGGGACCCTGATGAACCACATGTTCGGTCCACCCCAGCCGGGCGCCTCGACGTAAGCCTTGTCGGCGACCGACTCCTCGTCGACGTCGGAACCGAGGGCGGCCGCCCAGAACCTCGCCAGGACGAGCGCGTCGGAACAGTCGAAGGTCACGTTCTTGATATAGGAGTACATTCCAGTCCTCCTCGTTTGTCCTCGGTTTGCCTGGCAGCCCGGGCACACCTCGCGTCGCGTATTGGGGGCGGCGCTGGGTGGCGATCACGCAGACGATCTCCACGGCGGGTGGCGCCAGATGCGGTATCGGCTGCGGCGTGGTTGGGACGATGCGCTTGATGGCCGGCGCCGCGAGCGCCTCCGGTGAGCCATGCGTCGCAGCGATCGCGTCACCGCTCGGGCTTGGTATGCGTCCGTTCCTCGCGTTCCTCACGACCTCGCTCAAATCCCGCCCAGCGGGCGGCTGCTGGCGCACGCGAGCGCGGGAAGGTTCTCTGTGATCGTCGCCTATTCGTCCAGTCGGCTCACGCGTCGCCCACGGGAGCTGGAGGGCAAGCGCGGCCGGTTGGAGCGCCGCTTCCCAGGAAGCCATCCTTGCAATCTCGGCCATCGCAGCACCCCCTGTCGGCCGGCCCGTCCGTCGGACATGCCGAATAGCTTCGCAGGGCTCGTGCCGCCTGGGCAGTTCCGACGGACTCAAGCCCGGTATCGGTGAGGGTTGTTGCTTACCTGCACCTTGGTCCGCCCAGCACCACCGGCTCCTCCTCCACCCCAGCATCCTCGGCTACCTCAGCGGACATTGTTCCCAGCCATCTGGACCCGGATCTGGTACACCTGGCCCCCTTCGGCACGGACGGCAGCGACCGGTACATGGGCGTGACATTCGACTGGTTTGACGGACCGAAGATGGGCCAGCGCACCTGGCGTGACACGGAAAACGCCTGGCTCGACGCGCGCAGACGCGGCGATCAGGTGCAGCTGTTGCGCAACGGCAAGGTCAACCTGGCGTTCGCCGACGCCGACACCGCGCTGAGCTCGAACGAACGGCAACGGGTCAGCGGCGCACAGAAAAACTGTGCCGTACCCCCGCGTCGGGTCCTCGAACAGCCCTGCGCTGGATGTCATGCACAACGGTGAGGCTGCCCGACGGAACCAGCCTGCTCGAAGCACGCAGCACAGCCGACGGAGTGCAAACCATCGGCGTCACGCACATCCTCACCGACGGCTCGAAGGCCCCACTGTCCGTCAGCACCGCTGGCGATCTCGAAAACCCAAGCAATGACTCGACAGGCATTGCACTAACCGAGCTACCGGTCACGATGAACCAACTCCGCGACACCGTGCTCGACCCGCGGATGCCCCCGACACTCCCTCCGACCCAAGGGACCCCGACCGACTACCAGCCGGCAGCAGGTTAAGACTCAGTCCTGGATCTCGTCATCTGGCAGTACCCTCCGCTCGGAGGCGATCGTTCGTCCTATCGCCGCTCTCCGGCGGAAGGGCCTCTCCTTACGTGAAGGGACCGGTAGGGTCGCGGCGTGAGTCAGCTGGAATTCGATCGGCGCCTCGTCGAGCGGCTTTGAGAGGCTTTATGCGACCCGCGATGTGCTGCGCCGACGCGAGCTGGTGCGGATTGCACTCGGCGCACGACCCGGCGACCGCATCCTCGACGTGGGCTGCGGTCCGGGTTTCTACGTCACCGAGCTGCTCGAGGCAGTCGGGCGGGAAGGCTCGGTCGTCGGTCTCGACGTCAGCGCGGACATGCTCGCCGTGGCGGCAAAACGTGCCGATGGACACGACAATGTCGCGTTCCATGAAGGAGACGCGACCTCACTCCCGGTCCCGGATGCCACCTTCGACCGGGCGGTCTGCGTTCAGGTCCTCGAGTACGTTCGCGACGTACCGACCGCGCTCAGGGAGATGCATCGAGCGCTTCGCCTAGGCGGGCGGGTGCTGGTGTGGGACGTCGATTGGGCCACCGTGTCTTGGCACGCGATCGATCAGCAGCTGACGCGACGGGTGCTCGCCGCGTGGGACAATCACCTGACGCATCCCTCTCTGCCGCGGACGCTCGCGGCGCAGCTACGCAACGCGGGCTTCGAGCACGTTCGGATGGACGCCCACGCCTTCGCGACGACCGAGCTGACCCCGGATGCCTACGGCGGCTCGCTCCTTCCCCTGGTCGAGCAGTATGTGGCCGATCAGGGCGGGATGAGCCAGCAGGAGGCGAAGGCCTGGGCCGATGAGCAGCG
>JBKOZJ010000037.1:0-14604 GCA_046725875.1 Actinomycetota bacterium | reverse complement strand
TATCCCAGTGCTAGGGGCAGGTTGCCCACGTGTTACTCACCCGTTCGCCGCTGATCCACCCCCGAAGGGGCTTCACCGCTCGACTTGCATGTGTGAAGCACGCCGCCAGCGTTCGTCCTGAGCCAGGATCAAACTCTCCGTGAAGGTCTATTCGGCGGCCCAGGCTGGGCCCGGTCCACCGTCAAGATCGAATCGGAGTGATCCGAACAAAGGAAATCCGTGCGCAGGGGCGGAGCCCCCACGGACGGGGTTATTGGCATTGACTTTTGGCACGCTGTTGAGTTCTCAAGGAGCGGGCGCACACCGAATCAAGGGCCTCTCGGCCGGTCATCGGGGCAACTCTCTAACCTTACCGGGCGGTCCGACCTCCGTCAAACGGCTGGAGACCGATGCCCTTTCCCATACGCCCCACAGGCCGCAGCGACAAGCCACCGCTGGGCTGCCGTGGAGAGAGTGGGGAATCCCGCCCCGGGACCGGCCACCCTGATCGGTGTCCGTTCCTCCCTGCCGGGCGGACGTCGGGAAACCTTACGCAGACCCGCAGACCAAAGTCAAACGGTTTCGGCGAGATCCCGGCTCCTTAGCCCTGTTCGTCGAAGCCGCAGGTCAGGCGGCCGGTTGACCGGGAATTGACCTTGCTCATACTCGCCATCGGCAGGCGCCGTCGGTCTCCCAACGGCCCAGACAACAACGGCTGGCCCGGGGACATTCCTGGGGCGTCGATGATGTCGACGACGAGCGACCCAATATGGACAAGATACGGAGATTCCGCCTACGCGACCCGCGGCCATGCTGGTAACCAGTCCGCCTATCGGACCGCCCGGACCGCGCCGACGCTGCGCTTGCCACGGCGGAGCACAAGCCACTGCCCGTGGAGCAGCTCGGTCGCCGGAATCGCCTCCTCGGCGTCGGTGACTTTGCGGTTGTTGACATATGCCCCGCCCTCGTCGACGGTTCGCCGGCCGGCGGACTTGCTCGGAACAAGCCCTACGGCGGCGAGCAGGTCTGCGACTGGTGGCAGCCCGCCGTCCAGGAGCATCACTTCCGTGCTCGGCACCTCGGCGAGCGCGGCAGCCAGCGTCGGCGGGTCAAGGTCTGCCAGCGCGCCCTGCCCGAACAGCGCTCGGCTCGCCGCCTCCACCTTCGCCAACTCCTCTTGGCCGTGCACCATCGCGGTCAGCTCCTGGGCCAAGGCGCGCTGGGCTACCCGAGCCGCCGGACGTTCGGCAGTCTCCTTCTCCAGTGCGTCGATCTGCTCCTGGTCGCGGAAGCTGTAGACCTTGAGCAGCCGTATCACCTCCCCATCCGCCTGGTTCACCCAGAACTGGTAGAAGGCATACGGCGATGTCATCGTCGGGTCGAGCCAGACCGCGTCGTCCTCGGTCTTCCCGTACTTGGTCCCATCCGCCTTTGTGATCAGCGGCGTGGCCAAGGCGTGCACGTGCCCGCCCGTCACCCGCCGGATCAGGTCGACTCCGGCGGTGAGGTTGCCCCACTGGTCACTCCCGCCGAGCTGCAAGCTGCACCCATAGCGCCGGTGCAGTTCCAGGTAGTCCATGGCCTGAAGGATCTGGTAACTGAACTCGGTGTAGCTGATCCCACCGGCCTCCAGGCGCGCTGCCACGGACTCGCGGGCGAGCATGCGGTTGACCGGAAAGTGCTTGCCGATGTCACGGAGGAAGTCGATGGCCGACAGCGGCGCCGTCCAGTCGAGGTTGTTGACCATCCGCGCGGCGCTCGGCCCGTCAAAGTCGAGGAACGGCTCGATCTGCGCGCGCAGCCGCTCGACCCACGCCTCGACGACTTCGGGCTCGTTGAGCACCCGCTCGGCCGACTTGCCGCTGGGGTCGCCGATGAGGCCGGTCGCTCCCCCAACCAACACAATCGGCCGATGCCCGGCCAGTTGGAGCCGCCGCACCGTCAAGACCAAAACTAGGCTTCCGATATGCAGGCTCGGTGCCGTCGGGTCGAAGCCCCCGTAGAACGTCACCGGTCCCGCCGCAGCCAGCGCAGCCCGAAGTGCGTCCTCTTCGGTGGTCAGGGCGATGAGTCCACGCCAGTGGAGGTCGTCGAGGAGATCCGTCACCCGACCGATTCTTCCGCACATCGCGACGAGCCGCGACGCGGTTAGTCGTCCGCCGGCTGTTGCGACACTCTCGGCGCCGACCGCGGCTGGAAGGCTTCACCGCTGGTCTCGGCCGGCGACCGGCGTCCCCGGGCGGCGCGGAAAATGTGGCCGGTAGGGGCTCACGCTGCGCTCCCCGTCAAGCCAGAACCGCCACGGCCTCGCCGCACCGTCCCCGCCCACTCCGGTACGCGGACCTATGTGTACGAGGGACCGCGCGACGCGCTGGCCCTCGTACAAGAAAAGCGGCCCGCGCCCGTCACAGAGATCGAGGCCGTTCGCCGCCCCGGTCAGCCCGAGTGCCTGCGCGAGGCGGGCCGGCCCCCGCGCCAGCTCAGCGGTGGACCGGGCCGACGGGCGGCGCTGCCGGGCGAACTGCTCGCCCTCGACCACCTCCCCGGCGCGAAGCAGCACCGCCCCGGCCTCGGTCGCCGGCAGGCAGACCACGTTCGCGCACCAGTGCATGCCGTATGTGAAGTAGACGTAGAGGTGGCCCGGCGGTCCGAACATCACTTCGTTGCGCGGTGTCTGGCCCCGATAAGCGTGTGACCCCGGGTCCTCGCCTAGACCGGCGTAGGCCTCGACCTCCGTCAAGCGCACCGCGACCCGCCCGCTCGGGGTGTCGTGTACGAGGACACAACCGAGGAGCTCGGGCGCCACATCATGGGCTGGTCGCTCGAGCCGCTCCCGAGGCAGCAGTCTCGCCATCGCACTCCCATGCTCGACGCAATGCGCCCGCCACCTATTACCCGCCAAAGTGGTGCGCTCCCAATCGGCCTGCCGCTGCCGCCCATCACGCGTAGAGGGCCTCGAGCGCCGGGTTTGTCGGGTTTACGTCCGCGCGCTGGGCCTAGCGTAAAAGGGGGTACGGGCAGAAGCGCGGCGCCACACGACGCCGGCACGCTACTACCCGTACGAACGGCGCCGCCCGGCTAGTCCACGAGCCGCCCGGCTAGTCAACGATCAGCACGACTGCGGCGACGACGCCGACCAGCACTATCACCGCACGATAGACGGGCGGCGGCAGCCGCCGACCTACCGTGGCCCCGAGCTGGCCGCCGATCACCGCGCCAACCGCAATTGCGGCGGCCGCACCCCACGCGACATCAGTGATCAAGATGAATATGACCGCGGCGACGCCATTCGCGACGCCCGCCAGGACATTCTTCAGCCCGTTGAGCCGCTGCAGGTGGTCGTCGAGGAAGACGGACAGCAGGGCGAGCAGAAGCACACCCTGCGCCGCACCGAAATACCCGCCGTAGGCGGCGGTCACCAGGATTCCAAGCCAGAGGAGCGGCCCGCCGTAGCTGCGACGTGGCCGCCGGCTCGCAAGCCACGCGGTGAGCCGAGGTTGTATGACCACGAGCACGCAAGCCAGCAGGATCAGGCCTGGCACGATCGCGTCGAACGCCGACTCCGGCAGCCGGAGCAGAAGAAGCGCGCCAGCGATGCTCCCGAGCGTCGAGAGCACGCCAAAGCGCACGGCGCGGCCGATGCCGTCACTCAGTTCCCGCCGGTAGCCGACGACGCCGCTGACCGATCCGGGGAAGATGCCGACGGTATTGGTGACATTCGCGAGTACGGCCGGGTACCCGAGCGCCAGCAGCGTCGGAAAGGTGACCAGCGACCCTGAGCCGACCACCGTGTTGATCGTTCCGGCCGCCGCTCCGGCTCCGCCGAGCGCGAGCACATCAAGCGGCGTCACGGGCGGACCCATCGCAGCGCGCCGGGACCGGCGGTGTCCGCCCGGCGCCGATCCGTCTGGGCCGGCCTACTCCGATCAACCGAAGCCGGTGCGCCGGCCTCGCCAGGCCAGCGACGTGCGCCTGGCGCCAGAGTGGCTGCTTGGCCCGCCGCCAGCACAGCAACCGAGCCCGACCTCCTCACCCCAACGCTGACGATCCCCGCTACGAACCGGCGAACTCGCCACGGTGGACGCCGGCGAAACCGGCCGCCATTTCCCGCCACACACGCTCGGCGACCTGCGGGTTCAGGCCATGGACGAGCGCAAGGTTACGAGCCCGGCCGGCCAGCTCGTCGGCGTCCTCCGGCCGTCCCGCGGGGTCGGCGGCGGCCGCCGCCCGGAGCAGCCGCTCTCGGCGGGCGAGCACCTTGACAAGGTCTTCGTCGTTCTCCGCGAGCTGTCGCCGGATACCGACCGCTGACATCTCCTCGGTCACCCGCCCATCCTCCCGCACTGGAGACCTACGAGCGGCCAAGCGGACACCTAGCGTGGGCTTGTGGGTGCCCGGAGCCCAGCCATGCCGGGCTGATCAACCGGTGTGCGTCGGCCGGTTCACGACCGGTTCGATTGGGCGAGGCTGAGGAGTTGTGTCGCGAGCGCGGGTCCGCCGTCCGGATCTCGGGCGATCACCACGACCGTATCGTCACCGGCGATGGTTCCGAGCACGGTGGGCATGGCCGACTGGTCGACGACGGAGGCGAGGAACTGTGCCGCCCCTGGTGGCGTACGCAACACCACGAGATTTGCCGACGACTCCGCGGCGACAAGCAGCTCGCCGGCGGCGCGGGCCAGCCGGTTTTGGCCGGTGGCCGGCTCCGATGCGAGCCGGGGCCGACGGTCGCCGCCCTCGGCTGGCACTGCATACACGAGTTGACCCCAGGAGTCGCGGATCTTCACGGCGCCAAGTTCCTCCAGGTCCCGGGAGAGCGTCGCCTGGGTCACCTCGATGCCGTCCGACGCCAGGAGCCGGCCAAGCTGAGCCTGCGAACGGACGGTCGTGCGGGTGAGCAGCTCGACAATCCGGCGCTGCCGGGCGGCCTTCGTCTGCGGTATTCCGCCGTGCAGGGCGAGGGAGCGGCCATCCGGCGTCGAGCGATCGGCCATCACGGCCACCCAACCGGCCAGGTGAGCAGGACCTCGCGCGCATGTAGCCGGTTGTCCGCCTCGTCCCGCGGTGGCATCACGCCTCCCGAGTTGCCGCATCGAGAATTGCCGGCAGTGCCGCCCCAAAGCCGTCGGCCTGCCTGGTGGTGAGGATCAGCGGTGGCGCGAGCCGGATAACGTCCGGCGCCACATCGCTAACCATGTAACCGGCCCTGCGACGGCGACCGTCGTCCGACTGGCACCCACCTTTACTCTGAATACCTATGCAGCATAGTCCATGCTCATGCAATCTGCTTCCTTGGGCAGGGCCGGTTGAGCGGGCGATTGTGCCCCCTTCGCCGACGTGAGGGAGTCGGTGGTCGCGCTCGGCCGCTATCAGCCCGCGTGCGAGCCGTGCCCATGGCTGTGCTGCTTTCCGCGGCCGATCCGCGTCGCGGAAAGGAGCAGTCTGGCCACTGATGGAGGCCCAGGCTAACCTCCAGCCGTGTCGGACGCCGTGGTTGAGCTGGTCGATGCTGTCCGAATGGGTCTGCAGACGGCGGCCGATCCGGCCAAGGCTCCGCGGATGCAGGCCTATATGAAGTCGACGCTGCCTTACTACGGCGTCCAGTCGCCGGCGCAGAAGGCGCTGTTCGCCCGTGTGTTCGCTGCTCACCCGCTCCCTGACCGGTCCGGATGGCTCGCTGCGGTCCACCGTTTGTGGCGGGAGGCGACGCACCGGGAGGAGCGCTACGCCGCAATCGGGCTGGCCGGCTACCGTGCCTACGCGGGCTACCAACGTCCTGACCTGGTGACCGGTCTTTACGAGGAGCTCGTGACGAGCGGCGCGTGGTGGGACTACGTCGATGACGTGGCGATCCACCGGATCGGGCCAATCTTGCGCGCCCAGGCATTAGCGGTGGAGCCGGAGATGCGTGCATGGGCGACCGACGGCGACCTCTGGAAACGGCGCTCCGCGATCATCTGCCAGGTCGGGAGTAAGGACGCGACCGACCGCGATTTGCTGACCTATGCGATCGAGGTGAACGCCGCCGACCGGGACTTCTTCATCCGCAAGGCGATCGGCTGGGCCCTGCGCGAGTACGCGAAGCGAGATCCGGCCTGGGTGCGGAGCTTCGTCGCTGCCCGATCCGAGAGCCTTGCTCCGCTATCCAAACGCGAGGCCCTCAAGAACATCGGATAGCGGCTTGCCGCGCCGTTCTTTTGTCCGGCGCAGGAGAAGGGTGCCTACTCCCGCGCCAGCTAGGACTGCAGCATTTTGGCGTTCCTCGTCAACGACCGCCCCAGGGTGCGGTCGGCCATCGAAGCGCCGGCCTGCTAACCGCGCAGCACCGCGCCGAGTCGGCGCGCGGCTTCCGCGACGGCGGCATCGCGGGCGGCGGTCGTCTCCTCGACGGTAAGGGTGCGGTCCGGGGCGCGGAACCGTAGCGTGAACGCGAGCGAGCGCCTGCCCTCGCCGATCTGGGCGCCGGTGTAGACGTCGAACAGGCTGATCGACTCGAGCAGCTCGCCGGCGCCGTCGCGGAGCGCCGCCTGCACCGCCGCTGCCGGTACAACGTCCGGGACGACCAGGGCCACATCCTGAATCGCGACCGGATAGGTCGAGATCGTCCGAGCGAGCGGGACTGGGTCCGACACCGGCTCGAACGCATCCAGTTCGAGTTCCATCGCGCACGTTCGCGGGGGCAGCTCGTAGGCTGCTACAACTCTGGGATGCAGCTCGCCCGCATGGCCGATCAACCGGTCGCCGACGATGAGTGCAGCGCACCGACCGGGGTGCCACGGCGCATGGTCGTCGGCCCGTACATCCAAGGTCGCACCAGCCTCGGCGACGACCACGCGGGCGGCCTCGATGGCGTCCGCCCAGGTTGCGGCGCGGCCGGCTCCCCACCAGCCGTCCGGCTCCCACCGTTCGGTCAGTACGACCGCCACCCGCCAAGGTTGCCGAGGCAGCGCTGCGTCGAGCTCCTCGAGCTCCTTCGCTGTCGGGGCCGACATCACCCCCAACAGGGCCGCCGGGTCGCCCTCCTTGTCGGTGGGCCGGAAGACGGTTCCCGTCTCGAACAGCGCAAGGTCGGGGAAGCCGCGGCTGATGTTGCGGCGGGCGATCGTGAGCAGCCCGGGGAGCAGGGTCGTGCGGAGCAGCGGCTGCTCTTGTGACAACGGGTTGAGCAGCCGCAATGTCTGCCGGCGCGGGTCGTCCTCGTCGAGCCCGAGCGCGTCGAGGTCGGCCGGCCCGATGAACGGGAAGGCGAGCACCTCCACGTAGCCGGCGCCGGCGAGCGCCCGGCCGATCCGGCGCCGCATGCGCTGCCGTGGCGTCAGCCCCCGACCTGCCGGAGCGACCGGCAGGACGCCTCGCACCGTGTCGTATCCCTCGAGCCGGATGACCTCTTCGTCGAGGTCGGCTGGGTCGGTGAGGTCGGGCCGCCAGCTCGGGGGTGTGACGAGGAGCAGGGCGGCGTCCGCGGCGGCCGCCCTCGTCGACGGCCTCGCATCGACCTCGATGGCGCAGCCGACGCTCATGAGATAGGACACGACCCGCTCGGCCGGGATGTCATGTCCCGCGATCTGGCCCGGACGGGATGCTGGGATGGTGATGCGTACGGGCTCCGGCGGCAGGTTTGTGTCCGTCTGCCCGCCCAGGGTCCCGCCGCCGAGTGCGCTCAGCAGCTGGACGGCCTTGGCCGCCGCGGCGGGCGGCAGCTCACGGTCGACGCCGCGCTCGAACCGTCGGGACGCCTCGCTGGACACACCGTGCCGACGGCCCATCTTGGCCGTGCCGAGGGCGTCGAAGTGCGCGGCCTCGATGACCAGATCAGTGGAGCGGTCGTCGATCTCGCTGTGCAGGCCGCCTATCGTGCCGGCGAGCGAGAGTGGCCCGGCCGCGTCGGTGATGAGGATGTCGTCCGGATGCAGGTCCTGGACCATGTGGTCCAAGGTCTCCAACCGCTCCCCGGGGCGGGCGCGGCGCACGACGATCCGGCCGGACAGTTTCGACCGGTCGAATGCGTGCAACGGCTGGCCGAGCTCGAGCATGAGGTAGTTGGTGACGTCGACGGCGAGCGACACCGACCGCAGGCCGCACAAGTGCAATCGGTACCGCAGCCAAAGCGGGCTCGGCCGCCCGGGATCGAAGCCGGTGACTGTGCGCAGGACAAAGCGATCGCATGCGGTCGGATCGTCGATCGACGCCGGGTAGGGTTCGGCAGGTCCGTCCGCCGCCGCGATGTCGACCGCGGCTGCGGGATCCCGAAACGCGACACCATATGAGGTAGCCGCTTCCCGTGCGATCCCCCGTACAGACAAGCCGTAGCCGCGATCAGGCGTGACCGCGATGTCGAGCACGTCCTCGCGCAGCCCGAGCGGCTCGATCGCGTCGCTTCCGAGCGGCAGGCTCGCGAGGTCCGGGCCGGTCGGGGACCCGGCCGTCTCGCCAGGGTGCAGCACGATGATCCCCGTGTGCTCCTCACCGAGACCCAGCTCCCGAGCCGAGGAGATCATGCCGTCCGAGATGTGGTCGTAGGTCTTGCGGGCGCTGATCGCGAACGGCCCCGGCAGGATCGCGCCGGGCAGCGCGACCACGACGCGGTCGCCGACCACGAAGTTCGTCGCGCCGCAGATAATTCCGCGCACTCCGCCATTCGCCTCGCCGACGTCGACCTGGCAATAGCGAATGGGCTTCTTGAGACCGGTCACTTCCTCGATCTCACGCACCTCGCCGATGACAATTGGGCCGGTGATGTCTATGCCGAGCTGGTGGACGGTCTCGACCTCCAAGCCGGCCCGGATGAGCCGCTCGGCAACGTCGTGCCCAGCTGCGTCGGCGGGAATGTCTGCGTACTCACGCAGCCACGACAGTGGGACGCGCATCAGATCTCCGTCCCGAAGGCGGTCGTGAAGCGCACGTCACCCTCGAACATGTCGCGCATGTCCGCCACCCCATGGCGGAACATCAACGCTCGTTCCAGGCCCATCCCGAAGGCGAATCCGGTGTAGCGGTCCGGGTCGACGCCGCAGGCGACCAAGACCCGCGGGTTGACCATCCCGCAGCCGCCCCACTCGATCCACCCCTCCGACCCACAGGTGCGGCACGGCGGCGCGCCCGGCCTGACCGACCCGCCCCGGCAGACGAAGCACTCGATGTCGAGCTCGGCGGACGGCTCCGTGAAGGGGAAGTACGACGGCCGGAACCGGGTCCGCAGGTCAGCGCCGAACATTACCGAGGCGAAGTGATCGAGAGTTCCCTTGAGGTGAGCCATCGTGATGCCCTCGTCCACCGCGAGCCCCTCGACCTGGTGGAACACGGGCGAGTGGGTGGCATCCATCTCGTCGGTGCGGAAGGTCCGACCCGGGCAGATGACGTAGAGCGGCACGCCTCGGGAGAGCATCGCGCGCGCCTGGACCGGCGACGTGTGGGTACGGAGCACTCGGTTTGTGCCCGCGGGCGCCACGAAGAAGGTGTCCATCATGGTCCGCGCCGGATGGCCTTCTTGCATGTTGAGGGCGTCGAAGTTGTACCACTCGGCCTCGAGCTCGGGCCCCTCGGCGATCTCCCAACCCATCGAGACGAAGATGTCGCCCACCCGCTCCTGGATCGTGGTCAGCGGGTGTCGGGCCCCGCGCCGCCCGCGCTGGGTCGGGAGCGTGACATCGACCGCCTCTTCGACGAGTACCCGGACGTCTCGTTCGGCCTCCAGCTCGGACTGCCGTGCCGCGAGCGCGTCCGCCACCTCCTTACGGGCGCTGCCAACGCGCCGTCCAGCATCGGCCCGCGCGGCCGGGGGAAGCGCGCCGATCTCCCGGTTGGCGAGCGCCAGCGGCGACCGGTCGCCGGCGTGGGCGACCTTGGCGCCTTTCAGCTCGTCGAGGCTCGCCGCTGCGGCGATCGCGGCGAGCGCCTCGTCGCGCATCCTGGCGACCGCCTCCGGTTGGAGCACGGCGACCTCCACCGGGTCGTAAATCTTATTAGGTGCCGACATATGAGTGGTCCTGGGTTTGGCAAGCGTACGGGCTATGGGCTTGCGGGATTGCCGACGAGTCTAGTGTCGTGGGTCTTGAGCGATCATCTCGATATCGCGGGGGCGATCAGTTGGATGGACAGAGTCATACCAGGGTCTGGCCGGGTGGCTCCGCCGTGACTGCTAACCGGCTCGGCTGGCTGAATGGGCTCCCGCGCGAGGATGCGGAGCGGGAACTCGTACAGTGCTGCTCGGCGCTGTCGTGGGTCACCGCGGTGGCGGCCGGCCGGCCCTACCCCGATCTCGCCGCGTTGCTCGCCGCCTCTGACGATGCCTTCCTACGGATGACGCCAGCTGACGTGTCAACGGCACTGGACGCGCATCCTCGGATTGGCGAGCGGTTTGAACCAACGGTCCATTCATGCGAACCCGCCGAGGATGAACGGCACATTGGCTCGAACCTATCGACTGAACGTGCCGTTCATGCGAAAGCGGGGGGGTGGTCGCGGCAGGAGCAGGCGGGCGTGGCCGGGGCTGGTGCGGAGACTTTGGCCGCCTTGACGGCCGGGAACCATGCGTACGAGAAGCGGTTCGGACACGTCTTCCTTATCTGCGCGACCGGACTGAGCGCCGACGAGATGCTCGCGGCACTGCGGCAGCGGCTTGGGAACGACCCGGACACCGAGATGAAGATCGTCCGCGAGGAGCTAAGGAAGATCACAGCGATGCGCCTGCGAAAGCTGCTCGCCGATCCGGGAGCCGTGGACGGGGCCCGCGCTCTGCCTACGAGCGGTCGGCCAGAGCGGTCCAAGGAAGCATGAACAGCCCGGCGGAGCAGAGCAGGGGGACCGCGGGGGCCACGA
Source organism: Actinomycetota bacterium (assembly GCA_046725875.1). Classification (GTDB taxonomy): domain Bacteria; phylum Actinomycetota; class Actinomycetes; order JAKEEW01; family JAKEEW01; genus JBKOZJ01. The sequence continues at coordinate 3,807 of JBKOZJ010000037.1, read as the reverse complement.
TCTCGACGCATGTTCTGGACGTCACAGCGGGCCGACCGGCGGCCGGGCTTCCGGTACGGCTCCAGCGCCGGCTCGGCGGCGGCTGGTCCGAGGTCGGCGCGGGGACGACAGATGCCGACGGTCGGGTGCGACACCTGGAGCCAGCCGGCGGAGCGGAAGCCGGCAGCTACCGCCTCGTGTTCGCGGTCGGCGACTACTTCGCGGCCAGCGGATTCCGACCGTTCTTCCCCAAGGTGAACGTCGATTTCACCGTGGGCGATACCGGCGAGCACTATCACGTTCCGCTGCTGGCCGGCCCGTACTCATACGCCACCTATCGCGGTAGCTAGGGCCATGGACATAAAGCTCGGGCAGAACGACTACGGAAAGGCCGGGATTCGGCTCGCCTACGTGCGGCGGGACGGAGACAGGCACCAGTTCCGCGACCTGACCGTGAGCGTCGCCCTCGAGGGTGACTTCGCGGCGAGCTTCCTGACCGGCGACAACACACAGGTGCTGCCCACCGACACGCAGAAGAACACCGTGTATGCCCTCGCGAAGGAGCACGGCGTCGGGGAAATCGAGGACTTTGCCGCGCTGCTGGCCCGGCACTTCGTCGACTCGCACGCGCCCGTCGGCCGGGCCACGGTACGGATCGAGGAGCACGGCTGGGCCCGCATGGGGCCGTACTCGTTCAGCGCCGACGGCGGGCTGCGATACGCGCGGGCCAGGCATCGCGAAGGTGCCCTCACCGAGATCCGGTCGGGCCTGCTCGAGCTGCGGATCGTGAAGACGACCGGCTCGGAGTTCGCGGGCTTCGCGGCTGACCGCTATACGACTCTGCCCGAGGCCTGGGACCGCATCCTGGCCACCCGGATCACCGCGCTCTGGATCTATACCTCGAGAGCGGAGGGGGACATCCCTCCTATCGAGGCCGGGGCGTCAGGCGTCCAGGGAGCGGTCCCGGGTCTAGAACTCCAGCTGCGGTCTGGCGAGCGGGACGGACGCTTCGACTGGGCGACGATCTACGCCGAGACCCGGCGTCACCTCGTGGAGGCGTTCGTCGAGACCTACTCACGGTCGCTGCAGCAGACTCTCTACGCGATGGGGGCGCGCGTGCTCGAACACCGGCCGGAGATCGCCGCGATCAGACTGTCGCTGCCGAACGTCCACCACACGCCGGTCGACCTGTCGGCGTTCGGGCTCGCCAACGACAATCAGGTGTTCGTGGTGTCCGACCACCCGCACGGTCTTATCGAGGGGACCGTTACCCGGTCCATGCCCGGCACCGCCGCGTCGTCGATCCAGCAGGAGCAGGACCGCCCGCCACCCGGTGGCGAGGCGGAGGATGGTGGATTGGGGTGGTGACCGATGGAGTTCATCCAGCCGTCGACATGGGCTGACGTGCTCGCCGTCAAGGCCGAGCACCCCGATGCGCTGCCGATCGCCGGCGGCACGGACGTGATGGTCGAGCTGAACTTCGACCGGCACCGGCCACCTGCCCTCCTGGACCTCACCCGGGTTCCGGAGCTCGCGGAGTGGGGACCGCAGAACGGTGCGCTGCGCATCGGCGCAGGCGTGACCTACACGAGGATCATCGACGAGCTCGGGGACCGGCAGCCCGGGCTCGCGATGGCCGCGCGAACTGTTGGGTCCCCGCAGATCCGCAACCGCGGGACGGTGGGTGGCAATCTCGGCTCTGCGTCGCCGGCCGGCGACGCGCACCCGCCATTGTTGGCCTGCGGCGCGTCCGTGGAGGCCGCGTCGGTGCGCGGAACCCGGCGGATCCCGGTTGCCGAATTCTTTGCCGGCCCCAAGCGCCACATCCTCGCGCCGGACGAGCTGATCGCGGCGTTTGTCGTACGACCGGCCGCCGGACCGCAACAGTTCGCGAAGATCGGTACCCGGAATGCCATGGTGATCGCCGTGGCCTCGCTCGGGCTTGCGCTGCATCCGGACCGAGAGGAAGTGGGCGCCGCCGTAGGCTCGGCCGCCCCCACACCGGTGCTCGCCACGGAGGCATGCGCGTTCCTGGCCGGCGAGCTGGCCAGCGGTGGCCTCTGGGAGTCGCCCAAACCCCTGCCCGAGTCGGTCGTTTCGCGCTTCGGCGAGTTGGTCGCCGGTGCCGCGTCGCCGATCGACGACGTCCGCGGCTCCGCGGCGTACCGCCGGCACTCGCTCGCGGTACTCGCCCGGCGCACGTTGGTCTGGGCGTGGGCCGACTACGCCAATCGCTCTGGCCCCGCCCGCGGAAGGAAGTCATGATGCGGCTGAGTTGCACGGTGAACGGCGAAGTCCGCGAGGTGGACGACATCTGGCCGGGCGAGAGCCTGCTTTATGTCCTGCGCGAGCGGATGGGGCTGCCGGGATCGAAGAACGCCTGCGAGCAAGGCGAGTGTGGCTCATGCACCGTCTACCTAGACGGCGTGCCGGTTTGTGCCTGCCTGGTGGCCGCCGGCCAGGCCGAAGGCCGTTCCATCCGGACCGTCGAGGGTCTGACCCGGGCTGCGCGGGCGCCCGCCACCGGGTCGACTACGGATTCCGTCGGCATCGAGACCGGGCCGCCGCTCCACCCCGTACAACAAGCCTTCCTGGACGCCGGCGCGGTGCAGTGTGGGTTCTGCACGCCAGGGCTAATCGTCGCCGTCCACGACCTCCTGCAGCGCAACTCATCGCCATCCGATCCTGAGATCCGCGAAGCGCTGGCCGGAAACCTCTGCCGCTGCACCGGCTACGAGCACATCCTCGCCGCCGTCCGGCTCGCTGCGAGCCGCAGGACCGGGGTCCGAGCATGACCGGCGAACGATACGACGCAAGCGCCGACGAACCGATGCGCGTCATCGACGGCTGCGCGATCGCCACTATGGGCACGCGGGACGGGCAGCCCCCGTCTTGGCCGCCAACCGGTGCGGAGCACGAGCGAGGTTTCATCGTCATAGTCGGCGACCGGATAAGGGAGGTCGGCGCCGGGCCGGCACCACGAGTCGGCAGGGCACAGTACACCGACGGCGCCGGTTGCCTTGCCACACCGGGGCTCGTGAACACCCACGACCACCTCTATCAGTGGTCCACGCGCGGCCTCGCCCAGGACGCGATCCTGTTCGAATGGCTGAAGACGCTCTATCCGATCTGGTCGTGGATCGACGAGGAGACTGTGGGAGCGGCCGCCCGGGCCGCGCTTGCGGCGCTCGCACTGTCCGGGTGCACGCTGAGCGCTGACCATCACTACCTCTTCCCGCGCGGCTCTGGTGATCTGCTCGGGGCGACGGTCGGGGCGGCTCGCGCAATCGGGGTGCGTTTCCATCCCACCCGGGGCTCGATGGACCTGGGCGAGTCCGCGGGTGGGCTGCCGCCGGATGCGGTCGTCGAAGACCGAGACACCGCCCTCGCGGCCACGGCAGAGGCCATCGACCGTTTCCACGACCCACGCCCTGGTGCACTGGTGCGGGTCGGCGTTTCCCCTTGCTCGCCGTTCTCCGCAAGTGGGGAGCTGATGCGGGAGGCTGCCGAACTGGCTCGGGCTCGTGGGGTACGGCTGCATACGCACCTCGCCGAGACCCTGGACGAGGAGGTGTATTGCAAGGAACTGTTCGGCCGTACGCCAACTGAGTACCTGGCCGACCTCGGCTGGCTCGGTCCCGATGTGTGGACGGCACATTGCGTGTGGCTGGACGAGGAGTCGATCGAGCGGTTCGCGGCGACGGGCACCGGCGTCGCACACTGCCCCAGCTCGAACGCACGGCTCGGCGCCGGCATCGCTCCGGTTCAGGACATGCTCGCCGCCGGTGTGCCGGTCGGCCTGGGTGTCGATGGCGCGGCGTCGAACGA
>JBKOZJ010000036.1:0-7004 GCA_046725875.1 Actinomycetota bacterium | reverse complement strand
TGGTGGTCGGTGTTCCTGGTCAACGTGCCGTTCGCGTTCGCGGCAGCGCTGCTGGGCATTCGCTATGTGCCGGACAGCCGGGATCCGCACCCCGGGTCCTTCGACCTCACCGGCGCCATGCTGTCGACGGCCGGATTCGGCACGCTCGTGTACGCCATCATCGAGGCTCCCGAGCAGGGCTGGCTGAGCGCACTCACCCTCGGCCTGCTCGCGGCGTCCGGGATACTGCTCGTCGCATTCGTGTGGTGGGAGCACCGCACACCTGATCCGATGCTCGATCTGAAGTTCTTCCGCAGCGCACGCTTCAGCGTCGGCACGACCGCGGTCAGCGTCGCGTTTTTCGCTTTGCTTGGTGCGATCTTCGCCCTCACCCAGTACCTGCAGGTCGTGCACGGCTACAGCGCGATCGAAGCCGGCGCCATCATGAGCCCGCTCACGCTCGGCCTGATCGCGGGCGCGGGTTCCTCGCACCGGGCCGTCACCCGGATCGGGGTCGGCCGCGTGGTCGCCGCCGGCCTGCTCGGTCTCTCTACTGTGCTCGCCACCACGCTGCTGTGGAATCCGCGCACCTCCGTCTGGTGGCTGCTCGCGTGGTTCTTCGGAATCGCCCTGTCGATGGGCTGGATCATGGCGCCGGCCACGGACGCCGTGGTCGCGGCGGTGCCGGCCGCGCGATCGGGCGTGGCCTCGGCGATGAACAGCGTCGCCCGTACGGTCGCCGGAGCCCTCGGCGTGGCGGTCGTCGGCTCGCTGGTGTCCTCGCTGTATGCGGACCGCATCGGTGAATCGCTCGTTGCGCTGCCGCCGTCCGCTCAGCAGACGGCGGAGGAGTCGGTGGGCGCCGCGAACGCGGTCGCCGGCCAGCTGCCACCCGCGGCCGCGGCCGATCTGATCACCGCCGCTGGGGACGCGTTCACGTCGGCAATGGGCATCGGGCTCGGCCTGGCTGCCGGCCTTAGCCTCGCGACCGCCTTCGTCGTAGTGCGTCTGTTGTCCGGGCGGACACAGGCGACGGCGGACCGGCCGGCGCTGGATCGGGATGCCGACCAGGCGAACGTCACCACGCCCACCGGAGCGCACTGATGGTCAGCGGCGCGGCAGCCCACCCCCGCCTCGCGCCCCGACCCCACCGCCGTGGGGGCAGCATGAGCAAGCGCATGGCAACCCAAGAGGAAATCCACGAGCGCCCCGTTTGGATACTCCGGGACGCGGCCGGAATTCTGTCAATGGCCGCCACTGAGGGCGGCCTGTACGACGGCTTCATCAACGGCCAGCGGTCGCCCAGCTACCAGACTCCGTCCCGAAGTGGTTCGCCCGGTGGCCGACCTCGAGGCGCGAAACGCTGACTTCGGGTCTCCAGCTCGCTGACCGCCCTTGGACAGTTAGGTGATTCGATCCCGGTATTGACGCACGGCGTATTCGATGGAACGGCGGAACGCGGCGATCGCCGGGTGCGTCCCGCTGCCACGGCGATGGGTGACCGCTACCCGTGCCGTAGTCGGCAGTGGCGTCAGTATGACGGTCGCCGGTGCGTTCACAGCGCCCAAGCGTGGCATAACGGCTTCGCCCTGCCCGGCGGCGACGAGGGCGAGCACGGTAGGGAAGTCGTCGCTCTGATGGCGGATATGCGGCTGGAATCCGGCGGCCTGACAGATGCGTTCGGCGGCAAGACGGCACACGCTGCCCGGACTTCCCATGATCCACCAGTCGTCCCGGAATGATCCCACTGGATCATCGGGGTCGGCCGGGCTGGTGCGAGACGCGACATACATGTGCTCGGTGAGCACCACCTTGGATTCCAGAGCGGGCTGGTCCGGCACAGGAACAAGGTCGTAATCGTGGGTCAATGCGGCATCGAGCTTGCCCGTCCGCAGCGCCTCAGCGGCCAGCGCCGGGTCGAACTCTTCGATCATTAGTTCCAGGTCGGGACAGTCGCGCCCGAGTTCGACCAGCGCCGTCGGCAGGATCACCCGGGCCGCCGACGGGAAGGCGCCGATTCGGAGCGTTCCGGTCACCGTCGTTCGTGCTGTTGCGAGCGCGGCCTCCGCGCGCTCCATCTGTGCCAGCACGTCCTCTGCGTTTGCGACCAGGGCCCGGGCCGCGGGCGTGAGCGTCACCCGGCGTCCCGTGCGTTCCAGCAGCGGCACCCCGGCCTCGCGTTCGAGCACTGCCAGTTGTTGCGACACTGCCGACGGCGTGTAGGCCAGTGCTTGTGCGACGGCCGCGATCGTTTTGCGATAAGCCAGCTCTCGCAGCAACCTCAGCCGGTGAAGGTCGAGCATAAGCTCAACTTACGCTGAACGTCGGAAATTTGAACTGGAACTGATTCTCGAAGTCAACCAAGACTGGACCTCATGAGGACGGTCTCGACTGAAGAGGAACTGGTAACGGCGGCTGCAGACGCGGACCGGATCGTGGTGCAGGGCAAGATAAGTCTCGCTCGATCGCTACCGCTTCGGGCCGGGCAGCAGCTGGCCGGCAGCGGACCCGACGCCACGCTGGTCTTCGCTCCCGACGTGGATGGCGTGCGACTCAGCCGGGACAACGAGGTGGTCGGACTGCGCATCCAGGTGGACCCTGATCGCCTGGCGGTCTTCAACGACACAGGTAGCGACGCGCTCGGAACGGTCCGACTGGCGTCCCTAACCGCCACCGGCCAGGTGCAGCTTCTCGCCCGTGACCGGGTGCGCGGCGGCCGTGTTGTGGTCGAGGGGCTGGACGTTGAGGCGGCCGACGTACGCGGTCGGACCGACCGTCCGGCGCTGCTCGGCGTCGGCGCCTTGCAAGGCGCGTTCACCCTGTGGAACCAGCAACTCGACGACTCGGTCGTGATAACGGCCGAGCTGCGCGGCCTCTCCGCCGGTCGGGCCGAAGGACCGGCGCGCGGCAGTGGAGTCTTCCTGGCTGGTGCCAGCTCGGGCGGCAACGGCGGTCGGCTTGATGTGAGCGTCCTCGAGACCGGTACGATCTTCACCGACGGAGGCATCGCCGAAGGCTCCCACGACCGGATCAGCGGTGGGGTCTTCGTCGTCTACGGAGCCCACGTCCGCGAGGTGATCAACAACGCACCCGTCACGACGTACGGCGTTAACGACATGGTTCTCGACAACTGGGGGATCGTGGACCACTGGACGGCTCACGCCCCACTCAGCTCGTACGGCCGTAGCGGCGTCGGCTTCGTCAACTTCGGCACTATAACTACGTTGCGCATTCAGGCGCCGATCGAGACCTATGGTGTCGGCGCTCGGGGCTTCAACGTCTATCGCCTTGACGGGTTTGCCGGCCCCACGGTCGACACGGTGGAGTTCGACCAGATCACTACCCACGGCGATGCGGCGGTCGGAATCCAGATCGGTCAGCCCATCGGGCGGCTGACTCTCCGCCGCGGAGTCCACACCGAAGGCGGCGCTGGCGACTCACTAGTACGAGGGGTGATCACGCGGTTGTCCGCGCACGCGTTGAGCATCCAGCCTGGCGGCCGGATCGAGGCCGTGGAGGTCGCCGGCGCACTAGCCAGCGACGGCCCGGACGTCGCGGCAGTCGATGTCAAAGGCGAGGTCGGCAGGATGCGTGTCGGCGGCGGTATCCGGGCCGCCGGCGCAGGGGCTGACGCGGTCCGTGTTGAGGGCGGCACCCTCGGCCTGCGCGACACCGAGGTCACCGCGAACGAAGCCGCCGCGATCAGGCTGACCGCAAACGCCGGCATTCGGCTGAGCCGTGTCCAAGCGCGTGGTAAGCACGATGACGTCGTAGTGGAGCGGTGAAGTTCGGCGGAACCTGCCCCATTCGCGTCAGCGGATCGCCCTCTGGTACGCCCACGCAGACCGCCGAGGCGCCCGAGCCGGGGTGTGATGGGGTGTGATTAGGTGATCGTGCGGATGTGGAGGGGTTGGAGCGATTCCAACGATGCGAGCCTGTACGAACGGCATTACCAAGCCGATGTGCTTCCGGTCCTCCGGCAAATTGCTGGCTTCCGCGGCGCCCACCTTCTGCGACGCGCTATCGACGATGAGACCGAGTTCGTCTCTCTGACATTCTTCGACGATCTTGACGCAGTCCGTGCCTTCGCAGGAGAGGACTACGAGGCGGCCGTCCTAGCCAATGCGGCCCGCCGGCTGCTCGTTCGGTTCGACACCCGCGCGCTGCACTTCGACGTCGCCGTCCAAATCTGAGTGCCGCCTCCTCTTCGTCAGGTCGGGATGGGCCAACCTGGTACCAAGGTGCAACGCTGCGGGGTGCCGGCGGGACTGAGGGGTATGGCGGAGCTACAGGCGACCGGTCGTCCGGAACTTGAGCGGATATATCGGGAGCATCGGCTGCCCCTGGCGCGACTCGCATTCCTGCTTACCGGGTCGCGGGAACACAGCGAGGACCTGGTGCAGGCAGCTTTCACCACAGCTTGTGAGCGCTGGGAGGAGATCGAACAGCCACTTCCGTACCTGAAGCGGGCGGTGGTCAACCGGGCCAACGACTTGTACCGGCGCCGGGCACGGGAGCGTGGCCGGCCCATGACAGACGCCATTACCGAGATCCCCGAGGTCGATGAGACCTGGGCGCACATCCAGCGACTGCCCCATTGGCAGCGGATTGCCGTAGTACTGCGCTTCTACGAGGACCTGCCGATGATCGAGATCGCCCGCCTGGTCTCCCGCCCACCCGCGACCGTGCGCTCCGATCTCAAACGCGCCCTCGACCGGCTCAGGAAGGCACTCAGATGAAGGTCAATTACCTGGAACTGCCCGTCGAGCCCGAGCTGGAGGCCCGACTACGACGGACACTTTCCCAAGTTGCCGCCACGATCGACGATCCAGGTACGCCGCTGGTCGTGGCACCGTCGCGGGAAGTACGGGCGCTGGCGGACCAACGGCGGGCGCGCCGCTGGCGGCGCAGGGCGACGGCAATTGGTCTGGCGCTGGTCGCCGCGCCGGTCGCTGCGTTCGCCTACGGCCAGCTGGGACCCGAATTCGTCGACCAGCTGCCGCCCCGGCACGTGCTGCTTGAAGGCACCGCAGGGGCCCACCGGTACTGGCTCGTCCCCGCGTTCCACACCGACGCGTGCGGGCCGAGGCCCGGCGTGGAGCTTGTGTCCGAGCCGGAGAATCGCATCGGCGAGTATTGGAACACTCTCGGGGTCTTGTACGGCGAGATCACCCCTCCCTGGGACTACCCCAGCGTCTCGGCAACCGGGAGTCCGCTGATAGGGCGCAGCGTGCCGCGTGTCGACCCGACTCACGACTGCATGCGTCCGGACGAGCGGGCCTGGCTCGATGATCCGAGCCTGGCCAGCCTAGGAACCACCCGCCTCGATCCGCACGGCGACTGGGTCTTGCTTGCCGCCGTCCACCCCGACGTCAGAATGCTGCGCATCACGACGCCTGGAGGTCCGGCCCGAAGCGTCGCAACAGTTCCGCGGCCCGATCACCTAAACGGCCCTCGGTATGCGGCGGCCACCCTGCCCGCGGACGCCACCCAGGCTGACGTGACCCTGCTCGACGAGCATGGCAGACCGATACCCGGCGGCCTCACGAGCCTCCCGCTTCGCTCCTGACCGCAGGTGGGCGATCACGATCACTGGTCATGTCCTTGGGTCGAGCTGGTCGTTCCGGCAACCTACGGACCCAAGCTGGACCATCGTAAGGTCCAATCCTGGGTCGGAAAGCTGGGCCACTTCCGGCGTCGACCGACAGCGATTGAGTCTTCCTGGACTGTATGGCGTGGGGAACGACGATCCACACATGCACTGACTGGGCGCGAACCCCCGCATATCGGAGCCATGAGGACGAACGGCCCGGCGGCGGGGTCTTTGGACCTATTACCGTGCGACTCGCAGCCTGACAGAGTGACGCTGCGGAACCGCGCTCACGCAGAACAGAGCCTCACCCTCGGCCGTCAGGACGACCGACCGATGCAGTCTGGAGCTCTTCATGACCACCGCCTACGACCTGCTGGCCGCTCATCCGTTCCTTGCCGGCCTTACTGATTGGCAGCTGGAGCGCCTCTCGATGTGCTCACAGAGATCGTTCTTTCATGCTGGCAATCGCATCTTCCGGGAACGCGAGTACGCCGACAGGTTTTGGCTGATCCAGGACGGTCAAGTCAACCTTGACCTCGAGCTACCCGACCGCGGCGACGTCGTGGTGGAGACGCTGGGCGCGGGGGCAGTCCTCGGCTGGTCGTGGATGTTCCCACCGTACCGCTGGCACTTCGGCGCCGTCGCAGTCGAGACCACCCTCACAGTCGAGGCGGATGGGGCCGAAGTTAGGCAGCTGTGTGAGCGCGACCCGCAGCTGGGTTACGAGCTGACCCGTCGCTTCATGCAGGTCGTCGTCGAGCGGATGCAGTTCGCCCGGATGCGACTGCTCGACCTGCCCGTTGGCCATGCCTGACGGGTTGGCCCGCCGAACGCGATCCGGACTGCCGGGCCGCGGCTAGCCAGCCAAGCATCTTCCGCAACACGACGCCAGCCGCAGGGTCAAGATGCCGTTCTTCCCATACAATTTGCGATCAAGATCGCGCGGGGTCGCTGATGCGGGAGGACCGCACGCCCGTCTAGGGAGACGCAATGATCAGGTCACTCGTGTTCGGTTTCTTCTTCTTTCTCCTCGCCACCTTTCCGGCGACCTGGCTGCTGATGCTCTTCGCCGGAAACGTCGGCCTGGAGCTGTCCTACTGGGGCACCCTCCCGCTCGGCATCCTCGTGTCCATCCTGTTGGCCGGCGTGAGCACGCCCGGTGTCACCGTCGTCAGGTCCTAGGCCATCGGCTGATCGAGCCCGAGGACCGGCCCCACGGGACCGGTCCTCGGCGCGTACAGCGGTTGAAGCCGGCGGTTAGCCGGTCGCCTCGAACACGGGCTCGGGCACGGGCGCCGGGCGTGGCCGCAGGTCGCGACCGCGGATGAGGAAGATCGAGACGAGGATGCCGGCGGTGGCGATGAGCGCACCGGCCCAGAATGCCGCCTGGAAGCCGTCGGTGAGCGCTGCGGCCGGTTGGGTGCCGGTGGCC
>JBKOZJ010000035.1:0-3784 GCA_046725875.1 Actinomycetota bacterium | reverse complement strand
ATCGACGATCGCGATGCGCTGCAACAGGCGCTCGGCGCGGTCCCCCCGAAGATGCGTGCGGTGCTCGTGCTGCGCTATCTCGAAGGCCTGCCGGACGACGATATCGCCGCGGCGCTCCGGTGCTCCAGAGGAACGGTGCGGACGCAGGCCGCGCGTGGCCTCGCCAAGCTGCGTGCGGTCTACGAGGGTGGGACGGCGTGAGATGACCCGTGACGACGAATGGCTGACCGCACTGTTCGAGCGGGAGCGGTGGCAGCTTTCGCCCAAGCCGGGCGAGGTGGAGCGCATCCTCACCGAGGTCGCTCATCGCCGGCGCCGTCGGCTCATCCTCCGCTCGGTCGCCGCTGTCACGGCCGCCGCGACCGTAATTGGTGCTGGTGCACTGGCCGCGGCCATACAGAAGGGAGCCTCTAGCGGCGATGGCCTGGCTGGTCCTTCGCGGCAGACCGGGCCGATCCCCGAAGCGAAGATCATTAAGGTGCGGAGCGTCGACGAGCTTGCGCGGGTCATACCCGGCACCACGGTTCGGGAGCTGAGTTATCGGACGGCCGACTCGCCGGGTGAGGCCGGAGGACGGATCGTTCCAGCGGGTGTGAGCGACTCGGGCCAGCTCATCGCAATGGTCACCCCTACCGGCGGGACGGCCGAGATCGTGAAGCTCGACCCCACGACGGGTGAGGGCATCACGCTTGCGAAGGCGAAGCTGCCCAACCTGACGTCGGCCTCCGTTTGGGGCTCGACGGTTGTCTGGGCAGAGGCCGCGAACGGCCCCGACGATCCCGAAACTGGCGACGTCAAAAGGGTCCACCGGTGCACAGTTGGCGGCTCACATAGGGTTCATGACCTCGCGTTGCCAAAGCAGGACCGTACGGGTGATGAGTACTCGTTCGCCGCGACGAAGATCGGCGCTGGCCGAATCGTCGCCGAGATGTCCCGACCCACGTTTGTCTCACTCGCTGATATGTCCGATCTCTATGTGGCCGCGACATGCGGTGCGAAATTCAAGCTGCTGGCGGAGCACGCATACAGCCCGCAAGTCGTCGACGACTGGATCTACTACATACAGGATGGCGCCGTGCAGCGCCGGGATATACGAACTCTCTCGGCTCCCGAGGTCGTGGTCGCCCGGGCGAGCACGTTCCAGGTCACAGCCGATGCGCTCGTATGGACCGACGCGGCGGGGAGTGTCCTGACGACGTTCTATGTCGCCCGGCTGGACGGCAGCCAAGACCGCGCCGTCCCGGTGCCGGAAGATTGGCGATTCCCCGACGAGGCGAACGCGGAAGCCGTTGCGGGGGAGATCGAGAAGGCGCAGGGATTCAAAACGGTGCGCACGGGCATTTGGATCTACCTGCCGTCAAGCGGCGCCATCGTAGTTCTCGACCGGCCGGAGATTCCGATCCCGGAGCGCGGAGGTCAACCGGAGGCTGCCATAGGTCTTGGCGGTGGGGCGGCCGGGGACTACCTGCTGTTGGCGGAGTATGGCTCGGCACTCGTCGGCTCGTCCGTCGCCGGTACCGACCCAAGCCACCAGTGGCTGGTGAAGCTGCCGTGAGCGTCGGGCTCGAGCAGTTCGTGGCGGCGCGGTTGGGCGCCCTCCGCGCGTACGCCCATCTATGTTCATGGTTGCCGAGGGTGACGTCGTCAGAGTGACGTTCGTGAACCGCAGCACCGCGCACCATCCCATGCACCTGCACGGCCACCACGTCCTCGTCCTGAGCCGGAATGGGACGGCAGCGACCGGCAGCCCGTGGTGGACCGACACGCTGAACGTGGCACCCGGCGAGACCTACGAGGTTGCGTTCTTGGCTGACAACCCAGGTGTTTGGATGGATCATTGTCATGATCTGAATCATGCGGCCGATGGCTTCGTCATGCACCTCGGGTACGAGGGTGTCTCGACGCCGTACGCCGTGGGGGACGACACCGGCAACGTGCCGGAGTGATCGGCAAGACCGTCGCGCAAGCCAGGTCGCGTTGGCCGCGGATCGGCCGCGCTGGAAAGAGGAGTAGGCACCGATGGCGGATCAGGCAGCTTCTCCCACCGACCCCGCTCCGGCCGAGACGGCCCCGGGATTAACGGGCGTCCGCCGTGGTGCGTTCGCCGCATATCAGTGGCTGCTCGTGCTCTTCCTCATCGGCGGCGTTGTGCAGGTCTTCCTCGCCGGCCTCGGCATGTGGGACCTCGACCAGAAGGTCGGCAGCGAGGGGGAGACGGCGCTCGACCCGCACCGGACGACCGGCATGATCCTGGGACTGGTGGCCCTGCTCATCCTCATCGCCGCACTCGTCGCGCGGCCAAGTGGGCAGGCGATCGGGCTGTCGTTCGTACTCGTCCTGCTGACCTATCCGGTGCAGTCCGTCCTCGCCGACGCCGGGGAGGACACGCCGTTTCTCGGCGGGCTGCACGCGCTTGACGCGTTCGTGATCCTCGGGTTGGCGGGCTACCTGCGCGGCTCGGCGGAGCGGCGACGACGGACTGTGACAACGTAACCCGGTGGCGGCAATCCCAGGCTTAACCGTCGAGACCCGGAATTGGGAGGGCAGAAACCCGTGCTACAGGCCTGCCTGAACGGCGCCCGGCTGCCGGCCGAGCACCCGGCGCTGCCGGCAACCCCTGAACAGCTGGCTCAGGCGGCTCGGTCTGCGGTCGACGCCGGCGCGGAGACGCTTCACATCCATCCCAAGGACGCCGAGGGCCAGGACAGCCTCGCTCCCGACCTTGTTGCCGCGGCCCTGTCCGCCGTGCGCGCGGCGGTGCCTGACGTTCCGGTTGGTACCACCACCGGGGCATGGACGGTGGAAAGTCCGTCGCAGCGGCTGGGACTTGTGCGCTCCTGGGAGGTGGTTCCGGACTTCGCGTCGGTCAACTGGCACGAAGACGGCGCAGCGGAGCTCGCCGAGCACCTGATCGAACGCGGTATCGGGGTCGAGGCCGGGTTGTGGACCCGGGACATCGCGGCGGAGTTCGTGAAGGACCCACTCGCTCCGCGGTGCTTGCGGATCATGGGTGAGCCGATGAAGGGGGAGACCGACGCGCTGATCCAGGGTGCGGCGATCGGCGTGGCCGTCGCCGAACTCGGCATGCCGGTCTTGTTGCATGGGATGAACGAGGGCGCCTGGCCGGTGCTGCGGATGGCCGCATCGCGCCTCTTCGACGTACGGATCGGCCTGGAAGACGTACTAACTCTCCCCGATGGCGCCCCCGCCCCGGACAACGCCGCCCTCGTTCGTGCCGCCAAACAGATCATCGACTCCCGCTGAGCGAGCGAAGGGTTCGGTTGGGAAATCGATTCGCGGTCCGGTGCCTCGGTCGGTGAGACTCTGGGGGCGTGGGGCACGTTGAGGCGGTCAAGCTTGGACACCAGCTACCGGACGGGCGACTCCTGTTCCAAGAGGTGTCATTCCGGGTCGGCGATGGGGCGAAGGTAGCGCTCGTCGGGCCGAATGGCGCGGGCAAGACGACGCTGATGCGAATGATTGCGGGTGATCTCACCCCACGGACCGGCACGGTGACCCACAGCGGCGGTCTCGGGATCATGCGACAGTTCATCGGCAGTGTGCGCGACGACTCGACCGTCCGCGACTTGCTCGTCTCGGTGACGCCCCCGCGAGTCCGGGCGGCCGCCAAGGAGCTCGATGAGGCCGAGCTGGCGATGATGGAACGCGAGGACGAGCCGACGCAGCTTCGCTACGCGCACGCACTCGCCGACTGGGGTGACGCCGGCGGCTACGCCGCCGAGGTGCTCTGGGACACCTGCACAACTTCGGCCCTCGGGGTCCC
>JBKOZJ010000034.1:0-17274 GCA_046725875.1 Actinomycetota bacterium | reverse complement strand
GAGCACGACGCCGGCCTGGGCGATCCGCTCGAGGAGCGCGGGTTCCTCGACCACCCGGACACCGTGCCCGATCCGCTGCGCGCCTAGCAGGTCGAGGCAGTCGCGTACGCTGGCCGGACCGGCAAGCTCGCCACCATGGGGCACGGCGGCAAGGCCGGCCCGGTGGGCGATCGCGAAGGCGCGCTCGAAGTCCGCTGCCTCCCCACGCCGCTCGTCGTTCGAGAGACCAAAGCCGACGATCCCGCGGTCGGCGTACTGCGCCGCGAGCCGGGCGAGCGTCCGCGCGTCGAGCGGATGCCGAGTGCGGTTCGCCGCGATGATCACTCCGACTCCGATGCCGGAAGCCGCAGCCGCCTCCCGTGCTGCAGTCAAGATCAGCTCGACGGTCTTGGTAAGCCCGCCGAGCCGTTGCGCATATGTGGTCGGGTCAACCTGGATCTCCAGCCAGCCCGACCCGTCCGCCCGCTCGTCCGCCGCCGCTTCGTGCAACAACCGGTGCACATCAGCAGTTGTACGGATCACCGAGCGCGCGGCGTCGTACAGACGCTGGAAGCGGAACCACCCCCGCTCGTCGGTCGCATGAAGTTGGGGCGGCTGCGGGCTGAGCAGGGCGTCGGGCAACCGGATCCCGTGCAGGTCGGCCAGCTCGAGCAGCGTCGAGTGCCGCATCGCCCCGGTGAAATGCAGATGCAGATGAGCCTTGGGCAGCGCCCGCAGGTCCAGGCGGCTCACGTTGGGAGAACTTTGCCGAGCAGGCTTACGAAAGCGCGCATCCAGGTAGGCAAGTCGGCGGCCTCCCCAAGCACCCAACCGTCAGCTCGGGGCGAATAGCTTCTGCAGCCTGGTAATGCCCTCCACCAGGTCCGGGTCCGACAAAGCATAGGAGAGTCGTAGGTAGCCTGGCGTCCCGAATGCCTCACCCGGTACCACCGCGACCTCAGCCTCGTCCAGGATGACCCCGGCCAGTTCGGTGGACGAGTGAGCCCTGCGGCCATTGATCTCCCGTCCGACAAGTTGCCGAACCGAGGGGTACGCGTAGAAGGCGCCGTGTGGTTCCGGACATGTCACCCCCGGTACCTCGTTGAGCATGCTCACAATCGTCTGCCGCCGGCGGTCGAAGGCGCGGCGCATCTCAGCGGCGGCCGAAAGATCGCCGCTGACGGCGGCGAGCGCCGCGCGCTGCGAGACGTTGGCCACGTTCGAGGTCATATGCGACTGCAGGTTGGTGGCCGCCGAGATCACATCGACTGGACCGACCATCCAGCCGACTCGCCAGCCGGTCATCGCGTACGTCTTCGCGACGCCGTTAAGCACGATGCAACGGTCGGTGAGCTCCGGAGCCTCGACGGCGATGGACGCGAACCGCGCGTCGCCATAGACGAGATGCTCGTAGATCTCGTCGGTCACGACCCACAGCCGGCGGGATGCCGCCCAGCGGCCGATCTCCGTCACCTGCGCCGGGGAGTAGACCGCGCCGGTTGGGTTCGACGGCGAGCAGAACAGGAGGACCTTGGTCCGCTCCGTCAGCGTGGCGTCGAGCTGGTCGACGGTCGCCAGGTAGCCCTGCGACTCGTCGGCGAGGACCTGCACCGGAACGCCGCCGGCAAGCTTGATCACCTCTGGATAGCTCGTCCAGTACGGCGTCGGCAGCAGCACCTCGTCGCCCGGGTCGAGCAGCGTGGCAAAGGCCGCGTACACCGCGTGTTTCCCGCCGTTGGTAACGAGCACCTGCGCCGGATCGACCGCCAGTCCGGAGTCTCGCTCGGTTTTGGCCGCAATCGCCTCCCGCAATTCGGGCAGGCCAGCCGTTGGGGTGTAGCGGTGGTTGCGGGGATCGCGGCAAGCCTTGGCCGCTGCCTCAACGATGTAGTCGGGCGTCGGAAAGTCCGGCTCACCGGCACCAAACCCGATCACCGGGCGGCCGGCCGCCTTCATGGCCTTTGCCTTGGCATCGACGGCGAGCGTTGCCGACTCGGTGATCGAGGCGGCCCGGGCAGATATGCGGTTTGCAGCGGGCATGGCACCAATCTTGGCACCCCGTCTACCCCCTCGCTTGTCAGGTAGAAGGGTCCCCTTTGCTCCAATGAGTTTGGGGCTAGGCGTCCTTCAACCCCGGCTGAGATTGGCCCTCGGGTCGCGATTACGGGATCCGCGGCAGCCGATGTTCCTTGCCTCCCGACGGCTGGGGGCCGCCCTGGAGGCTTGCCGGCTCTGGTTCGCATCGGGGCCGGTCTTCCACGTACACTCGGGCGTTGGTGGTCGGCGTCAGCATGCCTGCATGTTGTTGCGGCGACCATGATCAAGGGTCGTAGCTCAATTGGTAGAGTCCCGGTCTCCAAAACCGGTGGTTGGGGGTTCGAGTCCCTCCGGCCCTGCGGAGCGCCTGCCAGCTTGGCGGGCGCGCCACCCAAAGACCCGTGCCCGGCTGCCCTGAATCCCGGGCCGGCATCCCGATCAAGTGAGGATCACGTGACCGACACGCGCGGCTCGACCCAGGCGCCCTTGCGCCCACCGACGCGCACCCCAACGCGACCCCGCACGACACCCCGCCGCTTCTACCGTCAGGTGCTCGCCGAGCTACGCAAGGTGGTCCGCCCAACCCGGCGCGAGCTGATCACCTACACCAGCGTCGTCATCGTGTTCGTGCTGATCATGCTCGCCTACGTGTCCGGCCTCGACTACCTGTTCAGCCAGGCGGTCCTCGAGGTGTTCGGCTGAGCGCCGACGCCACCGCTCATTACAGATAGAGAGCACCATCGTGTCCGAAACCCAGGACTACACCGACCAGGCCCGGGCGGCCCTCGCCTCGGCGCAGGCTGAGCTCGCCGAGTCCGCAGAGACCGACGCCGACCTTGTGGAGCAGAGGTCACCCACCCCCGAGACGCTGGAGCAGGGGGAGCCGCAACCATCGCCGGCGCCCGGCGACGAGGGCGAGGCCGGAGATGAGGCTGACCCGCCCGAGGTCGCCCAGTTCCGCAAGCAGCTCGAGGCGGCGCCCGGGGATTGGTTCGTCGTCCACTCCTACGCAGGCTACGAGAACCGGGTCAAGGCAAATCTCGAGAACCGGATCGCGTCGCTCAACATGGAGGACTACATCTTCCAGGTTGAGGTGCCGCAGGAGGAGGTCGTCGAGATCAAGAGTGGCCAGCGCAAGAACATCAAGCGGGTCAAGATGCCCGGCTACGTGCTGGTCCGGATGGATCTGACCGACGAGTCGTGGTCCGCCGTGCGGCACACGCCCGGAGTGACGGGCTTCGTGGGCCACAGCCACTCGCCGGTGCCGCTGACCTTCAACGAGGTGTTCGAGGCGCTCGCGCCGCAGGTGGAGCGCAAGGAGAAGGCGCCTGCGCAGGTCAAGGTGCTCGACTTCGAGGTTGGTGACTCGGTCACGGTCATCGATGGTCCCTTCGCGACGCTCCAGGCGACGATCCACGAGATCAACCCGGACGCCCAGAAGGTCAAGGGCCTGGTGGAAATCTTCGGCCGGGAGACACCGGTCGAGCTGTCGTTCTCCCAGATACAGAAGAATTAGACCGCAACCGCGTGGCGGTTGGTCTCAAGAAGTCAGTGCCGCGCCGATCAGGCGCGGCACGATATTGGACAGTGAGCGCCGACCAGGCGCCGCACGATTGAGGAAGCCGGAATGCCTCCCAAGAAGAAGGTTGCAGCGGTCGTCAAGCTGCAGATCCAAGCCGGCCAGGCCACGCCGGCGCCGCCGGTCGGCCCGGCGCTCGGGCAGCATGGCGTCAACATCATGGAGTTCACCAGGGCCTACAACGCGGCCACGGAGTCGCAGCGCGGCAACGTGATCCCGGTGGAGATCACGATCTATGAGGATCGGTCGTTCACCTTCGTCACGAAGACGCCGCCTGCCGCGAAGCTCATTCTCAAGGCCGCCGGGCTGGAGAAGGGCAGCGGTGAGCCGCACCGGGTGAAGGTCGGCAAACTCAGTCGGGAGCAGGTCCGCGAGATCGCGCAGACCAAGATGCCCGACCTGAATGCGAACGACCTGGACGCCGCCGAGAAGATCATTGCCGGTACCGCCCAGCAAATGGGGATCACTATCGAGTAGAAGCCCGCCAATGACCCCGCCCGAGTCGGCGGGTGCGGAGTGGGAGGGCCAGGCGCTGGCCCGCGACCACGACCTCCAGTCACAAAGGAGCAGCAACATGAAGCGCAGCAAGGCATACCGTAAGGCCGCCGAGACGGTGGATCGCACTGAGCTCTATTCGCCGCTCGATGCGGTGCGGCTCGCCAAGCAGACCTCCACCACGAAGTACGACGGGACCGTAGAGGTCGCGCTGCGGCTCGGCGTCGACCCGCGCAAGGCGGACCAAATGGTGCGCGGCACGGTCAACCTGCCGCACGGGACCGGCAAGACCGCCCGGGTTCTTGTCTTCGCGACCGGTGAGCGGGCCGAGGAGGCCAGGGCGGCCGGCGCGGACTTCGTCGGCGGGGACGAGCTGATCGAGCGGGTCCAGGGCGGTTTTCTCGACTTCGATGCCAGCGTCGCCACTCCCGACATGATGGGCAAGGTCGGCCGGCTCGGCCGGGTGCTCGGACCGCGCGGCCTGATGCCGAACCCAAGGACCGGGACCGTCACCAACGACGTCGCCAAGGCCGTGTCGGACATCAAGGGTGGCAAGATCGAGTTCCGGGTGGACCGCCACGCCAACCTGCACGTCGTTATCGGCAAGACGTCGTTCACCGAACGGGATCTGGTGGAGAATTACGCCGCCGCGCTCGACGAGGTGCTGCGGCTGAAGCCGTCCGCGGCGAAGGGCCGCTACCTCAAGAAGGCCACCCTCACGACGACCATGGGCCCCGGCATCCCGGTCGACACCAGCAAGACGCGCAACCTCTTGACCGAGGAGGCCGCTGCCCGCTAGCGGCGGCGAGCGGGCCGCCGCTAGTCGGGGACGGCAACACCACGGTGCGATAACAGATGTGCGGGTAGGAACGATCTGGCCTACTCGCACATCTGTACATACGTAAGATCGAGCGAATACCGGAAGCGATTGGGGAAGCTCGTGCGCATCCTGCGTTCACTCCGCCCGGCCGCCGTCGCCGGTCTGGCGGCCCTTGCCCTCGTGGTCACGGCGTGCAGCGGCGATGACGACAGCGGCGACACAACCGCGGGGGGGCCGCAGACCATTACCGCCGAAGCGGCGATGGCCAAGGTCAGCCAGCAGCTCGACGCGATGAAGTCGTGGACGTTCACGCTGGACATGACGGGCACCGGTGACGCGGCGATCAAGATGAAGGGCACCGGCGAATACCAGCGTGAGCCGTCGCTCGCCATGCATCTCAAGCTGCAGAACCTCGAGGCAGCCGGCCAGTCACTCAGCGGCGCTGAGGTCCTGTTCGTAGACAACGCCTTCTACCTGCATCTGGGCGAGCTGTCGTCGGCGCTCGGCGGCAAGTATTGGGTCACGCTCGGCGGCGAGGAGATGGGTCTCGGAGACCTGCTCAACCAGTTCGCGCAGATCGACCCCGCCACTCAGATGAAGGCGTTCGTCAGCTCCAGCGATGTCACCGCCGCGGGCGCCGAGGAGATCGACGGCGTCCAGACCACCAAGTACGTGGCCGAGCTCGACGCGACCGATGTGGCCAACCTGGCTGGCTTGGAGCCGAGCCAGCGCGAGGCGCTGAAGAAGTCGTACGACGAGCTCGGCATCGAGAAGATCAACTACACCGTGTGGGTCGATGATAAGTTCCAGCCGCGCAAGTTGGTCGCCCTCGCGCCCTCGTCCGCCGGCGACGTGACCGTGACGATGAACATTGCCGACATCAATAAGCCCGTAGACCTTGCGACGCCGCCGGCCGATCAGGTTGCCAACTTCCCCGGCAGCACCACCAGTTAGGACTCGCACCAACCGCTCTTGGGTGTCCGGGGGCAGGCCACCAGTCGCTGGGCTGCGGGTCAGGGCCGCCGACTTCCGGATTGATCCGCCAAGCGCTGAAAACCAGGGCTTGGCGTCTCGCGTGAGAGGCGCATCGGTCAGGTTTCCTGCGCTTGGCGGATCAATCCGGTCACCAGCACCGCAGGCCGAGATTTGCTGCGGCGACGGGCGGTCACGTACGGTTAGTACCTGCCAGAGACCGCCGGTTGTCGCCTCGCACGGGCGACCGAAGGTCCCGTTACAAACGGGCGGCCAGCGCAGGCGTGACGAAGCACGATGATCGCGTAGCAAGGATCCTGGCTCGTCCAGACCATCGGCGAACGCGACCCGATCGTGGCGGCCCGATGTGGCCGGCTTTCGCCCCGTGCCTGCGCCGGGGCGTTTTCCGTTTGTACGGGGGCATCCGACCGCCGGCGAACGGTCTCAAAGCGGGTGTACGTACCCACGGAAAGGGAGGCCCATGGCGAGGCCTGACAAGACGGCCGCGGTCGGCGAGCTTGCGGAAGAACTCCGCAGCTCGAACGCAGCCGTGCTGACGGAATATCGCGGCCTCAGCGTCGCCGAGCTCAAGGAGCTCCGGCGCGCGCTCGGTGACTCCGCGAAGTATGCCGTGGTGAAGAACACGCTGACCAAGATCGCGGCGCAGGAGGCCGGCGTCGAGCAACTGGCAGAGCTGCTCGTCGGGCCGTCCGCGATCGCGTTCGTCAAGGGCGACCCGGTGGAGGCGGCCAAGGGACTTCGTGACTTTGCCCGGACACACCCATTTCTCGTCATCAAAGGTGGGGTGCTCGACGGCAAACCGTTGAGCGCCGACGAGATCAGGAGGCTGGCCGATCTCGAGTCGCGCGAGGTGCTCCTCGCAAGGCTCGCGGGCGTGCTGAAAGCCGGGCCGCAGCAGGCGGCGTCGTTGCTCGCCGCGCCCCTCGCACAGATGGCTCGCCTGATCGAGGCGTTGCGCCAGCAGAAAGCCGAGCAGGCCGAAGCCTGACGAGCCAGCACCACAACGATCAAGACAGACGTCCGGCGGCAGGGCGCCGGCAAGCTAGGAAGGAACCGCCAATCATGGCGAAGCTGAGCACCGACGACCTTCTTGACGCGTTCAAGGAGATGTCGCTGATTGAGCTCTCTGAGTTCGTCAAGCAGTTCGAGGACACCTTCGGCGTGACCGCTGCCGCTCCGGTCGCGGTCGCTGCTCCGGGCGCGGCCGCGCCGGGTGCGCCGGTCGCGGCTGAGCCCGAGGAGGAGCAGGACGAGTTCGACGTCGTCCTCGAGGCCGCGGGTGACAAGAAGATCCAGGTCATCAAGGAAGTCCGTACTCTCACCAGCCTCGGCCTCAAAGAGGCCAAGGACCTGGTGGAGAGCACCCCGAAGCCGGTCCTGGAGAAGGTCAACAGGGAGGCGGCGGACAAGGCCAAGGCGGCGCTCGAGGGCGCCGGCGCCACCGTGACCCTCAGGTAAGGCCGACACCGCACCCGCAGAGGCGGCCAACCGTGCGGGTTGGCCGCCTCCCTCGCCCGCCGACGGGTCCGGGAACAAAAAGGAAGAAGGCTCTGTTAAAGCTGGCAAATGGCAAGCAGCCACCACGCCAGCGAGATCCACTTCTTCTTCTTCTGTCGATCTGATCCACTCTGCGGGAGTCCTGCTCGGCCAAGTTCCTGGCGGGTAGGCCTTGACGTGGGGCGTTCTAGCGAGACATGCTGCCCACACGCTGTGCGAATGCGTGAGGCTCGGGATCTCGCCAGACGTTGGAGACCCCGCTGGACAGCGGTGGGCCTACGGGCTACACTGCTAATTTGCGCTGCCCACATCTATCCCTTGACACGGGGCGCTGTGGCATGCGCGCAGTGAGTCCGCGAGCTCTCGGAAGGACCTCTTTTGGCCGCCTCGCGCAACGTCTCGAACCCTAACTACGCACCACGCCGGATTTCTTTCGCCAAGATCAGGGAACCCCTCGAGGTTCCAAACCTCCTCGCCCTTCAGCTCGACAGCTTCGACTGGCTGCTCGGCAACGAGCGCTGGAAGGCCCGGGTCGACGTCGCGCTCAACGAGGGCAGCGATGATATCCCCAACAAGTCTGGTCTGGAGGAGATCTTCGAGGAGATCTCTCCGATCGAGGACTTTTCCGGCTCGATGTCGCTGACCTTCCGCGACCATCGCTTCGAGCCGCCGAAGAACTCCATCGAGGAGTGCAAGGAGCGCGACTTCACCTATTCCGCACCGCTGTTCGTGACCGCAGAGTTCATGAACAACGAGACCGGCGAGATCAAGAGCCAGACCGTCTTCATGGGCGACTTCCCCCTGATGACGGACAAGGGCACCTTCATCATCAACGGCACCGAGCGGGTCGTCGTCTCTCAGCTCGTTCGCTCGCCCGGTGTCTACTTTGACAAGCAGGTCGACAAGACCTCCGACCGCGACGTCTACGGCGCCAAGATCATCCCGTCTCGGGGCGCATGGCTCGAGCTGGAAATCGACAAGCGCGACATGGTCGGCGTGCGCATCGACCGCAAGCGCAAGCAGAGCATTACCGTCCTCCTCAAGGCGCTCGGCTGGACCGAGGACAAGATCCTGGAGGAGTTCGGCGACTACGACTCGATTCGCCAGACTCTGGAGAAGGACCACACCCACGGCCAGGACGAGGCGCTGCTCGACATTTACCGCAAGCTGCGGCCCGGCGAGCCGCCGACGCGGGAGGCCGCGCAGACCTTGCTGGAGAACCTCTACTTCAATCCGAAGCGCTACGACCTCGCCAAGGTCGGCCGCTACAAGGTGAACAAGAAGCTGGGCCTCCAGGAGCCGCTGAGCGCGAGCGTTCTCACCGTTGAGGACATAGCCGCCACGATCAAGTATCTCGTCTCTCTGCACGCCGGCGAGACCGAGATCAAGACCCCACGCGGCGACGTACGGGTCGAGGTGGACGACATCGATCACTTCGGCAACCGCCGCCTGCGCACGGTCGGCGAACTGATCCAGAATCAGGTACGCACCGGCCTGGCCAGGATGGAGCGGGTCGTCCGCGAGCGGATGACGACTCAGGACGTCGAGGCGATCACGCCACAGACCCTGATCAACATCCGTCCCGTCGTGGCGTCGATCAAGGAGTTCTTCGGCACGTCGCAGCTCTCCCAGTTCATGGACCAGACCAACCCACTGGCCGGACTGACCCACAAGCGGCGCCTGTCCGCTCTAGGTCCTGGTGGTCTGTCCCGAGAGCGCGCCGGGTTCGAGGTTCGTGACGTTCACCCGTCCCATTACGGCCGGATGTGCCCGATCGAGACCCCCGAGGGTCCCAACATCGGCCTCATCGGTTCGCTCTCGACGTACGGCCGGGTCAACCCGTTCGGTTTCGTCGAGACGCCCTACCGCAAGGTAGAGAACGGGAAGGTGACGGACCAGATCGACTACCTGACCGCCGACGAGGAGGATCTGCACGTCATCGCCCAGGCGAACGCTCCGCTGAACAATGACGGCGGCTTCGCCGAGGACCGTGTCCTGGTCCGCAAGCGGTTCGGTGAGGTCGACTTCGTCCCGCGTGACGAGGTCGACTACATGGATGTCTCGCCGCGGCAGATGGTCTCGGTCGGGACGGCGATGATCCCGTTCCTCGAGCACGACGACGCCAACCGAGCCCTCATGGGTTCCAACATGCAGCGCCAGGCGGTCCCGCTGCTGCGCGCCGAGGCGCCGCTGGTCGGCACCGGCATGGAGTATCGCGGGGCTGTCGACGCGGGCGATGTGATCACGACGGAGAAGGCCGGCGTGGTCCAGGAGTCCTCGGCCGACTACGTCTCGGTGGCCAACGACGACGGGACCTACACCACATACAGGCTGCAGAAGTTCCGCCGCTCCAACCAGGGCACGAGCATGAACCAGAAGCCGATCGTCGAGGAGGGTGACCGGGTCGAGGTCGGGCAGGTCATCGCCGACGGTCCGTGCACTGACAACGGCGAGATGGCACTCGGCAAGAACTTGCTTGTCGCGTTCATGCCATGGGAAGGCCACAACTACGAGGACGCGATCATCTTGTCCTCCCGGCTGGTGGAGCGGGACGTCCTCTCCTCGATCCACATCGAGGAGCACGAGGTCGACGCCCGCGACACCAAGCTCGGTCCCGAGGAGATCACCAGGGACATCCCGAACGTGTCCGAGGAGGTCCTCGCCGACCTGGACGAGCGCGGCATCATCCGGATCGGCGCCGAGGTAACCAACGGCGACATCCTGGTCGGCAAAGTCACCCCGAAGGGCGAGACCGAGCTGACCCCCGAAGAGCGCCTACTGCGGGCAATCTTCGGCGAGAAGGCCCGCGAGGTCCGGGACACCAGCCTCAAGGTGCCGCACGGCGAGGAGGGCAAGGTCATCGGCGTCCGGCTGTTCGACCGCGAGGAGGGCGACGAGCTGCCGCCCGGCGTCAACCAACTGGTCCGGGTCTACGTCGCCCAGAAGCGGAAGATCACCGATGGTGACAAGCTCGCCGGTCGGCATGGCAACAAAGGCGTGATTGCGAAGATCCTCCCGGTGGAAGACATGCCGTTCTTGGAGGATGGCACTCCGGTCGACATCATCCTCAACCCCATGGGTGTGCCGAGCCGGATGAATCTCGGGCAGGTCCTCGAGACTCATCTTGGCTGGGTGGCCGCGTCGGGCTGGGAGATCGACGGGAAGCCGCAGTGGGCCAAGCAGCTGCCCAAGGACGCGCTGACCGCTGAACCACGCACCCGGGTGGCAAGCCCGGTCTTCGACGGGGCCAGCGAGGGGGAGATCAGCGGTCTCCTCTCGACCGCGCAACCGAGCCGTGATGGCGTGCGCCTGGTCGGCACCGACGGCAAGGCGAAGCTGTATGACGGGCGCACCGGCGAGCCGTTCGAGTTCCCGGTCGCAGTTGGCTACATCTACATCATGAAGCTGCTGCACCTGGTCGACGACAAGATCCACGCCCGGTCCACCGGCCCATACTCCATGATCACCCAGCAGCCGCTCGGCGGTAAGGCCCAGTTCGGCGGCCAGCGCTTCGGCGAGATGGAGGTCTGGGCGCTCGAGGCCTACGGCGCGTCTTATGCCCTGCAGGAGCTGCTCACGATCAAATCCGACGACGTATTGGGCCGAGTAAAGGTCTACGAGGCGATCGTCAAGGGCGAGAACATCCCCGAGCCTGGCATCCCCGAGTCCTTCAAGGTGCTCATCAAGGAGATGCAGTCGCTCTGCCTCAACGTTGAGGTCCTGTCCAGCGACGGCATGTCCATCGAGATGAGGGAGACCGACGAGGACGTCTTCCGCGCCGCGGAGGAGCTCGGTATCGACCT
This sequence comes from Actinomycetota bacterium, assembly GCA_046725875.1. GTDB lineage: Bacteria > Actinomycetota > Actinomycetes > JAKEEW01 > JAKEEW01 > JBKOZJ01. Next base: position 6,071 of record JBKOZJ010000034.1, on the reverse strand, counting down.
GTCCCGGCGCGAGCCGAGCAGCGTCGAGGAAGTCTGATCAGCGGCCTTGGTGAGACAAAGAATCTGAGAAGAGGAATTAAGTGCTCGACGTCAACTTCTTCGACGAGCTACGAATCGGCCTGGCGACCGCCGACGACATTCGTCAGTGGTCGCACGGCGAGGTAAAGAAGCCAGAAACGATCAACTACCGCACCCTTAAGCCGGAGAAGGACGGGCTCTTCTGCGAGAAGATCTTCGGTCCGACCCGCGACTGGGAGTGCTACTGCGGCAAGTACAAGCGGGTCCGGTTCAAGGGCATCATCTGCGAGCGCTGCGGGGTCGAGGTCACCCGGGCCAAGGTGCGGCGGGAGCGGATGGGTCACATCGAGCTCGCCGCACCCGTGACACACATCTGGTACTTCAAGGGTGTTCCGTCACGCCTCGGCTACCTGCTCGACCTCGCTCCGAAGGACCTGGAGAAGGTCATCTACTTCGCCGCGTACATGATCACCTGGGTGGACGAGGAGGCGCGCCACCGCGACCTGCCCACCCTGGAGGCACAGATCCAGGTCCAGCGCCAGCGGATCGAGCAGCGCCGCGACGTCGATGTCGAGGCCCGGCAGAAGAAGCTCGAGGCCGACCTGGCCGAGCTCGAGGCCGAGGGCGCCAAGAGCGATGTACGCCGCAAGGTCCGCGAGGGCGGCGAGCGCGAGATGAAGCAGATACGTGACCGCGCTCAGCGGGAGCTCGACCGCCTCGATGAGGTGTGGAGCCGGTTCAAGAACCTCAAGGTCCAAGACCTCGAGGGCGACGAGATGCTCTACCGCGAGATGCGGGACCGCTTCGGCCAGTATTTCGAGGGCGGCATGGGCGCCGCCGCGATCAAGTCGCGGCTGGAGTCCTTCGACCTCGAGGGGGAGGCCGAGCGGCTGCGCGAGGTCATCCGGACCGGTAGGGGCCAGAAGAAGACCCGCGCGCTCAAGCGGCTCAAGGTCGTCTCGGCCTTCCTCACCACTCGCAACTCGCCGCTGGGCATGGTCCTCGACTGCGTGCCGGTGATCCCGCCGGACCTTCGGCCGATGGTTCAGCTCGACGGTGGCCGGTTCGCCACCTCGGACCTGAACGACCTCTATCGCCGGGTCATCAACCGGAACAACCGGTTGAAGCGGCTGCTCGACCTGGGCGCGCCGGAGATCATCGTCAACAACGAGAAGCGGATGCTCCAGGAGGCCGTCGACGCGTTGTTCGACAACGGGCGCCGCGGCCGCCCGGTCACCGGACCGGGCAACCGCCCGCTCAAGTCGATCTCCGACATGCTCAAGGGCAAGCAGGGCCGATTCCGGCAGAATCTGCTCGGCAAGCGGGTGGACTACTCGGGCCGCTCGGTGATCGTCGTGGGCCCGCAGCTCAAGCTGCACCAGTGCGGCCTGCCCAAGGCGATGGCGCTCGAGCTGTTCAAGCCGTTCGTGATGAAGCGGCTGGTCGACCTGAACCACGCGCAGAACATCAAGTCGGCCAAGCGCATGGTCGAGCGGGCCCGGCCGGTGGTCTGGGACGTGCTCGAGGAGGTCATCGCCGAGCACCCGGTCCTGCTCAACCGGGCGCCGACGCTGCACCGGCTCGGCATCCAGGCCTTCGAGCCACAGCTGATCGAGGGCAAGGCAATCCAGATCCACCCGCTGGTCTGCACCGCGTTCAACGCGGACTTCGACGGCGACCAGATGGCGGTCCACCTGCCGCTGTCCGCCGAGGCGCAGGCCGAGGCCCGGATCCTGATGCTGTCGTCGAACAACATCCTGAAGCCGGCTGACGGGCGTCCGGTGACGATGCCGACCCAGGACATGGTCATCGGCATCTACTTCCTCACCAGCTCGCGCGAGGACCGGAAGGACGGCAACGGCCACGCCTACGCCTCGGTGAGTGAGGCGCTCATGGCGTTGGACGCGGGTGAGATCGATCTGCAGTCTGAGATCCTGGTCCGCTTCACGGACGTGGTGCCGCCTCGCTCTTGGACGGCGCCGGAGGACCGGGAGCGGGGCCGGTCCTTCACCCTCAAGACCACGCTTGGCCGTGCCCTCTTCAACGAGGTGCTCCCGGCGGACTACCCGTACGTGAACGTCGAGGTCGACAAGAAGCGGCTGTCCGCGATCGTCAACGACCTGGCCGAGCGTTACCCGAAGGTCCAAGTTGCGGTCACCCTCGACGGCCTGAAGGAGGTCGGATTCCACTGGGCGACCAGGTCCGGCGTCACGATGGCCATCGGCGACGTCATCCAGCCGGCGGAGAAGGCGCAGATCCTGGAGTCGTATGAGGCCAAGGCCGACCGGGTCCAGGCGCAGTATGAGAAGGGTTTGATCACCGACGAGGAGCGCCGGCAGGAGCTCATCCAGATTTGGACCCACGCGACCAATGAAGTCTCCAAGAAGATGGAGGAGAACTTCCCGAAGACCAACTCGGTCTTCGCGATGGTCAACTCGGGCGCCCGCGGCAACATGATGCAGGTCAAGCAGCTTGCCGGTATGCGTGGTTTGGTCGCCAACCCGAAGGGCGAGATCATCCCGCGGCCGATCAAGTCGAACTTCCGCGAGGGCCTGTCCGTGGTCGAGTACTTCATCTCGACCCATGGCGCGCGGAAGGGCCTGGCCGACACCGCCCTGCGTACTGCCGACTCCGGCTACCTCACCCGGCGGTTGGTCGACGTCTCGCAGGACGTCATCATCCGCGAAGAGGACTGTGGCACCGACCGCGCGGTCCGGCTCCCTATCGTGGTTCGTACCGCCGGCGGCCAGCTGCGCAAGGACGAGAACGTCGACACCGGAGTGGTCGCCCGTAACCTCGCCGAGGACATCGTCGTCGAGGGCGAGACCGTGGCCATCGGCGGTGCCGACATGACCAACATCCTCCTCGACCGGCTCATCGAGAAGGGCATTGAGGAGGTACGGGTCAGGTCCGTGCTCACCTGTGAGAGCAAGGTCGGTACGTGCGCAGCGTGCTACGGCCGTTCCCTCGCCACCGGCAAGCTCGTCGACGTCGGCGAGGCCGTCGGCATCATCGCCGCCCAGTCCATCGGTGAGCCGGGCACGCAGCTGACGATGCGGACCTTCCACACCGGCGGTGTCGCAGGTGAGGACATCACCCACGGCCTGCCCCGGGTCGTCGAGCTCTTCGAAGCCCGCCAGCCCAAGGGTGTCGCCCCGATCTCGGAGGTCACCGGCCGGGTCCGGATCGAGGACACGGAGAAGACGCGGCGCGCCATGGTCACCCCGGACGACGGGTCGGACGAGGTCTCCTACCCGGTCTCCAAGCGAGCCAGGCTGCTTGTCCACGACGGAGACCACATCAACGTTGGTGCGCAGCTGATCGCCGGTGCGGTCAACCCGCACGACGTGCTCCGGGTGCTCGGCCAGCGCGCGGTGCAGCAGCACCTCGTCGACGAGGTGCAGCAGGTCTACCGCTCGCAGGGCGTGTCAATCCACGACAAGCACATCGAGATCATCATCCGGCAGATGCTACGCCGGGTGACCGTCATCGAGTCGGGCGACGCGGAGCTGCTGCCCGGCGAGCTCGTCGAGCGTGCCCGCTTCGAGGAGGAAAACCGCCGGGTGGTCGCCGATGGCGGGCAGCCGGCCTCGGGACGCCCGGTGCTCATGGGCATCACGAAGGCGTCGCTGGCCACCGAGTCGTGGCTGTCGGCCGCCTCCTTCCAGGAGACCACCAGGGTGCTGACCGAGGCCGCCATGCACGGCAAGTCCGACCCGCTGGTCGGCCTGAAGGAGAACGTCATCATCGGAAAGCTCATCCCGGCCGGCACCGGCCTGCCGCGCTACCGGAACATCCGGGTGGAGCCGACCGAGGAGGCGAAGGCGGCCATGTACACGATGACGCCGTACGACACGGAGTACACCGCCTACCCGACCTTCGGTGGGGGTTCTGGCCAGGCGGTTCCGCTCGAGGAATACGACCTGGGCGGTTACCGCTAAGGGCACCTGACGAGGTTTTGACCGCTTCGCTCCAAAACTTCGCGGGGACCCAGCCCTTGTGGCTGAGCTAGTGACCGTGGGCCGCCCCCAAGGGGGCGGCCCACGGTAGCTGCCGGAGGTAGCTGACGCTAGGAACCAGGTGGGAGGCCCTTGCCGCCGACCGGGCGGAGTTCGGTCTGTTGCGGCATGCCCTCGAGGAGCGGGATCGCCGCCTCCACGAACGGCCGTAGCTCGGGGACCTGCAGCGCCGCCTCGTGTTCCTCCTTGCTCGTCCAGAGGTCGGCAACCCAGAGCTCGTTCGGATCAGCGATCGCCTCGTGGACGATCGAGTAAAGGCATGCCGGGTTGTCGCCGAACAGCTTCATCGACTCCAGCAAGATCTCGATGACCCGATCGCGCTGGCCCGGCTTTGCCGCGAGCTTGTTGATCAAGGCGTACGTCATATCCGGCACGCTACAGCGCGTTCGGCCTTTGTCTCGCGGATAGCGAGGTCGAGCCGCCTGCAAAGATCGGTGTGGTCGGCGGCGAGGAGGATCCCCGGGCTGGCGCGGCACCCGACTGCGGGCCCCCTCGATTTGGCAGCACGAGAAGGAGCCCTCACCTGGACCTAGCGAGGGACGGCACCCTTATGCGATCGGGAGTTGGCGATTTTGACCTCGGGAGGGTCAGCGGGTACTCTCTAACCTCGTGCCTGGGCGGCCCCAGGCGTTCGAGTGCGCGTCACAGCCAGCTGTGTGCAGCAAGCGCGATGCCACCGTGACGGATCGAGCCTCAACCCTCCCGAATTTTGAGGGCCTGAGGTACGGCCCGATCCGGCGACACGCCCGACCGCGTGGGCCGGATGACTGGGGCGAAACAGGCGCAAACCGCGGCTTCTCGGCATACGGCAAGCGGATCATAGCGAAAGAAATGTGGTCCATCCGGGTGCAAACGGGACCGCGGTCGCCGCAGCACGGCGGGCATGCGCAGCCACTGCGGTGGAAGCCAACCCGACGACTTACGAAGACGGAGACGCGGTGCCCACGATCCAGCAGCTGGTCCGCAAGGGTCGCAAGGACAAGGTCGCCAAGACCAAGACACCCGCGCTGAAGGGAAGCCCACAGCGCCGGGGCGTCTGCATGCGCGTCTACACGACGACCCCAAAGAAGCCGAACTCCGCGCTCCGCAAGGTGGCTCGGGTCCGACTTAGCAGCCAGATCGAGGTCACGGCCTACATCCCGGGCATCGGTCACAACCTGCAGGAGCACTCCATCGTGCTGGTGCGCGGGGGTCGGGTGAAGGATCTACCCGGCGTCCGGTACAAGATCATCCGTGGCACGCTGGACACGCAGGGCGTAAAGAACCGTAAGCAGGCGCGCAGCCGCTACGGCGCGAAGAAGGAGAAGAGCTAATGCCTCGCAAGGGCCCAGCTCCGCGTCGGCCGGTCCACGTGGACCCCGTCTATGGTTCGCCGCTGGTCACCCAGCTCGTGAACAAGGTGCTGCACTCGGGAAAGCGCTCAGTTGCCGAGCACATCGTCTACGGCGCGCTCGAGGGATGCCGGGAGAAGACCGGCACCGACCCGGTCATCACGCTCAAGCGCGCGCTGGACAACGTAAAGCCGACCCTCGAGGTCCGCAGCCGGCGAGTCGGCGGCGCGACCTACCAGGTGCCGGTGGAGGTGCGGGCACCGCGGGCAACCACGCTCGGCCTGCGCTGGCTGGTGAACTACTCCACGCAGCGCCGCGAGAAGACGATGACCGAACGACTCATGAACGAGCTGCTCGACGCGAGTAACGGTCTCGGAGCCAGCGTCAAGCGGCGCGAGGACACCCACAAGATGGCCGAGTCCAACAAGGCCTTCGCCCACTACCGGTGGTAGACCCACCCCGGTGGCGGAGGTCCGAATAAGTAAACAAGACCAACCGAGGCAGACAGAAGACGCCGAGACATCGAGACATCGAGACATAGAGACAAAGAGAGCAACAGGAAGAGCCGTCGTGGCTGACAACACCACTCTTGAGCTGGCCAAGGTCCGCAACATCGGGATCATGGCTCATATCGACGCGGGCAAAACCACGACGACCGAGCGGATCCTGTTCTACACCGGCATCAACTACAAGATCGGTGAGG
>JBKOZJ010000033.1:0-7439 GCA_046725875.1 Actinomycetota bacterium | reverse complement strand
TTGAGAGGCGGGATGCCCATGGCCTTCGCGACCTGCTGGGCCGAGGGCAGGCCCCAGGTGAGCTCGCGGAGTAGGTTGCGGCGAACTCGATCGGCATGAACGCATTCCCGGTCAGCGGTTTATAGAACCTGTTGCCGTTAGTGAGCACGTCGCTGACCATGGCCTGCCCGGCAATCTGCGGCAGGTGCTCATTGACCGGCAGCCACTGGTAATGCCAGAGCGTGATCTGGTGGGCGATGCCGAACAGGTCGTAGATGTTGGACAGGTCCGCCCTGGGCCGCCGGATAAGGGCTCAGATTGATGCTGCCCAGCTCGCTCAGGACCCGGTTGTAGAACAGGATGTGGGCGCAGTGCAGGCCCGCGACCATGACATTCTCGTCGTTGCGCGGGTCGCCGATGATCGCCGAGTAGGTGCCGTCACCGTTGCCGGTCCTCGGGCACATCCTCGTGCACCCCGTCGGAACCGATCCGCAGCTGCGGGCCGACCGTCCCATCGGGGTTGGAGACATACAGATCCGGGCGGATGCCCGGCCCGCCGCCGAAACCCGAGTCGAGGTCCAGCGCGGGCGTCCGGGCGTTAGGTGAGGTCAACGGGTTCTGGCCGACGCCGAGCTGAGACGTCTGGTCAAAGGTGATGTCGTGGTCGATGAACTGGCCGACGAACGTGGACCGCGCGGGGTGAGCGTCGTCGTCGTCAAGTTCGTCGTTGCCCTGAGTGGGAAGGGACGCGACGTGGGAAATCAGCGCACATTGCCAGACTCCGGCCGGCGGACGCTGGAATGTGGCCACAAGGTGCTGTACCCGAACGTGCCGCCCAAGGTCGGTGCCAAGGTTTGGTGTACCAGATGCGACCGGCCGCGACGGGTCGCCGCCGCGACCAAGCGGGGAGACGCGGCATGATCGGCCCGGTCCGGCCCGAGCTCGTCGCCCGCATCGTCGAGGTCTTGCGCCGCGACTACGGGTTCGGCGACGTCTCGGGCGAGCAGCAGGAGCTGATGGGCCAGGCTACCGCCGACGAGCTGTTGGCGACCGCCCGAGTGCTGCGCGAACGCGCGGTCGCCCACCTCCGCGAGGCCGGCATGCTACGGGCGCCGCGCTCGCTGCTCGACCTGACCTTCCATGAGCTGATCGAGGAGGGCGCGCGGGGGCACGCGAAGCTTTGGCTCGCCGACCAGCTCGGGCCGAGCTGGGCGTCGCGGCCCGGCACCAACCTGTCGACGGTCCTGAAGACTGAACGGATCGAGCGCGTCCGCTGGATCGCGACCCGGCTGCGCAAGGTCGGGATCCACGACCTCGACGAACTGGCCATGCCGGACTGATGACCGGGGAGTAGAAGGAACTCGACGCCGCGGTGGAGCGGATCCCCGCGCGACCGCTGCAGGCCGCCCATAGTCCACTGCCGCGCCCGTAAGTGGACCGATGAGGAGCGCGTTACGGAAGGCGCATAGAGCCGGCCGAGGCGGGAAGCGGGGTTGTCATGAAGGCGGTCGTGTGGCGCGGACCCAAGCGTGTTTCCGTGCAAGACGTTGTCGAGCCCAAGATCGAAGAGCCGACCGATGCGATCGTCCGGATCACGGCAACCGGGATCTGCGGCTCTGATCTGCACCTCTATGATCATGGCTTGACGATGGCCATGAAACTAGGGGACATCCTCGGACATGAGCCGCTCGGCGTGGTCGAGGAAGTCGGGTCCGAGGTCAATCACATCTCGCCCGGAGACCGGGTCGTCGTACCCTTCAACATCTCGTGCGGTTCGTGCTTCATGTGCACCCGGCATCTGTATGCGGAGTGCGAGACGACCCAGACCACGCATGGCCGCAAGGGCGGGGCGCTGTTCGGCTACACCCACCTTTACGGCGGCGTGCCCGGCGCCCAGGCCGAATACCTGCGAGTGCCCCAGGCACATTTCGGTCCGCTGATCGTGCCAGATGAAATCCCGGACCGGACCGCGGTCCTCCTCGCCGATGTGCTGCCGACCGCTTGGGAGGCCGTCCGGCGGGCCGCGATTCCGGTTGGCGGCAAGGTGGTGGTCTTCGGATTGGGCCCGATCGGCCAGATGTGCTGCCGGATTGCCGGACAGGAGGGTGCCGACTGGGTGATCGGCATCGACATGGTTCCCGACCGCCTGGCCGAGGCGAGCGAGCATGGCGCCGAGGTCATTGACTACTCCAAGACCGACGATGTCGTCGCCGCTGTGAAGGAGCGGACCGACGGCCGCGGTGCCGACTCGGTGATCGACGCCGTTGGCATGGACGCCGACGGTTCATTCGCCGACACGTGGCTTCAGCGGCTGAAGATTCAGCCCGACCGGATGTTGGCCCTGCACCAGGCGCTTGGCTCCGTCCGGCGCGGCGGCACGGTCTCCGTCATCGGCGTCTACGCCGGCTGGATGCCCAACTTCCCGATCGGGGACCTCTTCGACAAGCAGGTGACACTCCGCTGGGGACAAGCCAACGTCCGTGCGTGGACGACGGAGCTGCTCGAGCTCTTGACTACCGGTGACCCGATCTCAGCGGGTGATCTCGTCACGCATGAAGTTCCGCTCGCGGAGGCTCCGCAATGGTACGAAGCCTTTCGCGACAAACGTCCGGGCGTACGGAAGGTCGTACTCAGGCCCTGACCGGAGCCCGGAGCATAGCAAGGCGTCGACCGATACCTCGGCATACATCGGTGGGCGGGCCATTAGTTTTGCACCCGTTTCAGCAGGCGCCGCATTACCGCGGACCCGGCGCGGCCGACCAGCCCGTCACGCAGAAGCGCGGCTGCGGCCGCATTTGCCCCGCAGGCGCCGTGCACCCCGCCACCGGGGTGGGCCGACGACCCGGCAAGGTAGAGCCGGTCGACCACCGTCTCGGCACGTCCTAGGCCTGGTGTCGGCCGCAGGACCAGCTGCTGATGCAGGCTAGCCGTTCCGCCGTTCACGGTGCCGCCGACGAGGCTCGCGTCAGCCCGCTGCAAGTCGGCCGGTGACTGCACGTGCTGCCCGAGGATGAGGTCACGGAACCCGGGTGCCGATCGTTCGATCGTCTCGATGAGCCGTTCGACGCATTGCTCGAGGAGGTCGGGTGACGGGTCCGTCCAGCCTGCTGGAAGGTGGGTATACGCCCAGAAAGCCTCGGTTCCCGAGGGGGATCTGGTCTTGTCGGCCGTCGTCATCTGGCCGACCACCGCATACATTCGATCGGGCAGCCGGCCTTCGAGCAGCGAGATCGTGTAATCGCTCAGCCGGTTCACGTCACCGCCGAGATGGACAGTGCCCGCCTGTCCGGCCGACGCCTCTGTCCACGGCACCGGACTGGACAACGCGAAGTCGACCTTGAGTGTGGGCTGATCCCACTGGAACCGCGCGAGATCCTCCCGGAGCCGAGCTGGGACCGCGATGTCGTCGAGCACCTGGCCGTAGAGGACCGGTGCCGGGAGGTCGGCCAGCACCGCCCGCCGAGCCCGATAGGCCTTGCCGTCCTCCACCACGGCGCCCAACGCGGTGCCGCCTCGAACCACGATCCGCCTCACTGGGCTGTTACATATGACGACGCCGCCGCGGGTGCCGAGCCGGCCGACCATGGCGGCGGCGAGCTGGCCGGCGCCGCCCACCGGCGCCGGAAAGCCGTGCTCCTGGCCAAGCATTGTCAGGAGCCAGCCGAAGAACCCGCTGACGGGGTCGTAGGGAGCGAGGTCGGTATGCATGGCACAACCGGTGATCAGTGCGGGCGCTCCATTCCCAGCAAACAGCTCGGCACCGAACCGGCGGGCTGGCAGCAGCGCGAACCTGGCGAACCGCAGCCCGCCGGCGAGGCCCAGCGCACGCGCGAGGCGGACGGCCGGCCGGACCGGTGGGAACGGCCGGAGCAGTGCGTCGATCACATGGCGGCCCACCTGCCTCCACTCTCCGTAAAGGTGCCGCCATGCATCGCCGTCACCCGAGCCGAACTCGTCCAGGCTCGCGGCCGTCTCCTCGATGTCGCGGGACAGCAGTGCGGCCTGCCCGTTTCCCAGCGGGTGAGCGATCACGAGTGGTGCGTGCGACCACTGAAGGCCGTGATCCTCGAGGTGCAACGAGCCGATGACGGGCGACGCCACAGCGAGCGGGTAGAACGCGCTGAACAGGTCGTTGACGAATCCAGGTGCTGTTACCTCGGCGCTGCGCAGCGCTCCGCCCGGCTCGGTCTCTGCCTCGAGTACTACGACGTCCCACCCGGCGTCGGCGAGGATGTTCCCCGCTACCAAGCCATTGTGCCCGGCTCCGATGACAACGGCATCGGCGGTTTCGGTCACTTTTGTCCGCCTCTCGCTCGATCCTCCGAAAGCTCTGCGCGTTCCTCCGTGAGGCGTCATCCTTGGGTCGCGGTGCGACCAGTGAAGAGCTCTTTACCCGTACGGAAAATCCAGCCCGCGGACGCAACGGCGGACTTGATGTGCCAGCACCGTCCCGCATCCCGGCGAACAGCTCGTCAAGCGTTGCAACGGCATCCCGCTGCGGCAGCCAGCCGAGAATCTCGACGGCGCGCCGGGCGTCGACGAGCGGGACGTCCGTCAGCAGGGCAAGCCAGCCGGGGTGCGCCGGTTGGAGACCGGTTCGCCACAGCACCCAGGCGAGCGGCCGAACACCAGCGACCCGCACCGGCAACCAGCGCGTTCCCGCCGCCTGGGCGAGTTCCGACGGGCCGATAACGGGTTCGGCCACCAGGTTGAATGCACCGCCCGCCTGAGCCCTGATCGCCGCCCAGATCGCTTGCGCCACGTCGGCCGAGTGGACGATCTGCATTCGCAACCGCGCGTCTAGTGGCAGTACGGGGAATGCATGGGCGACCAGCCGTGGCGGGTAAAGCGGACCGAACACGTAGCGGGTGACCTCGGACGCGGCATCCCAGCCGACCACCGAGGCAGGTCGCAGCCGGGTGAGGGTCGTAGCACCCATGATCTCGAGACCGTCGAGGAGATGCTCGAGGGCGACCTTCTGGCGGCTATAGGCCGAACCGGGGAAACCGCCGATCGGCCATGTCTCGTCGACTCTGCCGTGCCTCGACGCGGGCGCATAGGCTGCCACCGACGACAGGACGACGAGGTGTGGCACTCCGGCCGCGACGACGGCCTTGGCGACCTGCCGGCTGCCCAGGATGTTGCTCTCCGCCGCGGGCGGCTCCTGCCGGGCGGGCTGGATCGTCCACGCTAGGTGCACAACGACGTCGGCGCCTCGGAAGGCACCCGTCAGCACATCCTCCGCGCTGTCGGCGCCGAGGTCGCACGCCAGCCAGTCGGCCCGAGAGTACGGCTCCGCCCGCGGCTCGGCCGGCGGCCTCCTGACCAGTCCGAGAACCGACCCGACCTGCCGCTGTTCAGAGAGCAGCCTCAGCAGGGCCGTACCCAGATTGCCGCTCGCCCCAGTGACCACGATCCGCATGGCACCTCGAAGATCCGCTCTGACCGGTAGGGCGTGGGCGGTCATACCCGGTGCGAGCGGGCGCATCCACGGGCGCCCGCCCCTGCAAGCCTCACCCGACGCGGATGACGACCGGGACGCGTGTGATCACCCACCATGACGGAGATCGGCCAAGCGGCAAGGAGATCCGCCATGACATCCACACCAGCGGCGCCCACACCATCAGCAACGCAGCCTGGGCCACGAGCGACCGACGCCGTCGACGTCGATCCACGAGGCGCCGGACTCGTCGAATTCGCCGGCATCCTCATTGCCACGTTCGGGGTCTTCGACATTGTGAGCGGCATCGCGGCCATCGCCAAGTCGCACGTGTACACGTCCGGCGCCGACTATGTCTTCGGGAACCTGCGAGCTTGGGGCTGGGTGGTGCTCGCCTTCGGGATACTTCAGCTCGTCGCCGTCGGTGCGCTGGGGAGGGGACGGCCGTGGGCCCGCTGGTTCGCGATCGTCGTGCTCGCGGTCAACGCGCTCGTTCACCTCGCGTTCATGCCGTCTTATCCGATCTGGGCTGTAGTGGTGGTCGCGGCCGATGTCGTTGCTCTGTACGGGCTCAGCGCATACGGCGGGAGGCGGCTGTTCGTCGGCACCGTCGAGCCTGGCCCGGAGGTACGCCGGGGCGGTCGACCGCCGGTGTGAGCCGCGCCCGGAGCCTGTGCCGGTCCTATGCCGTGCTCGGGACGAAGGGGTGCATCTCGTCGGCGCCCTCCTGAATGACCCCCCAGCTCGACTCTGGGACCTCGTTCCACGCACCGCGCAGATCGCCGAGCGGCTCGGAAACGACCAGCCGGGTCTCTTCCGAAAGCTCCCAAAACGCGGGCACCTCTGGATGTAGCTCACGCAGCGTTGGCATGACTGTGCTGTAGAACAAGGATCGTGACCGCCGCTCGCTGGAGTAGCGGAAGGCCCACAGGCGCTGACCGTCACTCGTCGCCACGGTCATTTGGATCGGATACTCCACGTCGTGCTTCCGTCCGACGGCTTCCACCCGTTCGACCATCCGCGCGACTGCGGCCGGGGCGTCCTGGTCGAGCCCGAAGGTCAGCGCAAGATAGAACATCACCTCTGAGTCCGTCGATCCCTCGATGGAGGGGTAGAGCTCAGGGTCAACGTCGAGGATGAGGTCCCGCTTCACCCGCCGAAACTCGGCGACGCTGCCGTTGTGCATCCACAGCCACTTGCTGTAGCGAAACGGGTGGGAGTTGGTCTCCTGAACCGCCGTGCCCGTCGACGCTCGTACGTGAGCGAAGAACAACGGCGACCGTACATGGGAGGCAAGCTCGCGCAAGTTGCGATCGCTCCAGGCGGGGCTGACGCTGCGGAAGAGAGCCGGAGTTGGCTCGGCCGCATCATCCACATACCACCCGACACCGAAGCCGTCACCATTCGCCGTCTCCACTCCCATCTTGGCGTGACGACTCTGGTCGATGAGTGAATGCTGAGGCCGGTAGAGCAATTCTTCGAGCAGGATCGGGGATCCCGAGTAGGCAAGCCAGCGGCACATCGTCTGTTCCTCCTCCGGTCAGATGGCATGTGGACCGAGCTGCTGCAAGATGCCGCACTGGCGAGCCTGCAATCACGAGGCGGGGGCACCCGTCGGCACGTCGGCTCCCCTCCGGCTCCGCCGCCCTACCAGGAAGATCGCCGCTATCGCGGCGGTGGTGATAGCGCCCGATATGACGACGGACCCGAGCGGGAAATCCGCCAGCGCCGTGCCAACAAGGTAGGCAAGGCCGCAGGTGTATATCGACCAAATCGTTCCGCCGATGGCCGACCACATCAGGAAGTTCGAATAGCGGTACGCGGACAGTCCGAAGGTCGCATTGACGACGAACCGGAGGCCCGGGACATAGCGACCGAAGACCAGCAGCAGCGAGGCTCTCGAGCCGATGAAGCGGAGCGCAGCGCGGACCGTCTCATGTTGCGTTGCAGCGTCCAGCCGTGGCCTGAACCGCCTGCCGCCGACCCGGGCGATCCAGTACAGCGCCGAGTCGCCAACCAC
>JBKOZJ010000032.1:0-7648 GCA_046725875.1 Actinomycetota bacterium | reverse complement strand
CCCCGGGAACGAGTGGACGGATTGGGGTACGCGGGCGCGAGAGGGTATCTGGCAAGATCGGAATTGGTCGTGAGCTGGGTGGGCGATACTGGGATCGAACCAGTGACCTCTTCGGTGTGAACGAAGCGCTCTCCCGCTGAGCTAATCGCCCGAACGCAGTGCTAAACGATACCGCACGATCATTCGGCGCCGCCGCTTCCTTTACCGGCGATGATCATGGGACTGTCAGAAGTTGGCGTCTAGATCGCTTTGTTGTCAGCAATCGTGGTCGTCATGAGGTGAGCGTCTGATAGGACCTATCAGTCGGGCGGGTAAGAGCGGCTTGTCAGAAGATGGCCCGCGTGTGAACGACCCAGCAGTCTGACAAGCCTCTCTTAAGCGCTGCTTCCAAACCAGGTGTCAGATGGCCAGGTCGCTATAACGACACGGCCGACTGACAGCTCTCCGATCTTGCACAGGATTCTGGCGATCGTGCGCTGCATCGGCGAGGAGCCTGGGTAGTCCCCGCGAGCGGAGCACCAATGGAGCGAGAGTGGTAAAGGGGCGGCAAAGAATTGCGGCATAGGGGAACTGTTACCGAGCCGTGGCTGTCTGCACCGGCGCAATGCGGGCACAGTGAGCCCGTGGGCGACGTTCCGCGCACCGAGAACGGGCGGCGGCGGCCGGCCGGCCTGGGAGCCGGGCCGTTGCTGCCGTTTGCCGTCGCCGGGATGGCGATCCTCGCGGTCATCGGCGCAGGGGCGCATGGTGGGCTGCGGCTGAGCGACCGCGGTCCGCTGGCCGGGGAGCGTGGTCCGATTCTCGGCTTCGGGGTTCTCCTCTTCCTCGTCGACGTGGTCGCGATCGCCGCAATCCATGGGATCCTGCGCCGTCGCCGGCGGCCGCGACGGCCGCCGGATGACATCCATCGGTTCCAGGAGCCGATCGATCCCGACGTCCGGTGGCTGCGCCTCGTCCAGACGGCCGCGGTGGCGTTGGCCCTGCTCCTGCCGCTGCTGTTGCTCGTGGTGGCGCTGCGGCCGCTGGACCCGCGGAGAGAGAGCACCGACTCGACCGTGAACCTGCCGGCATTGAACACGTCGGAAGCCGTCTCCCGGGCCGCCTTGTGGACGCTCGTGTGGCTGGCCGTGGCGGTGCTCGTGGTTTGGGTTCTCGTGCTGCTGCGCCGCATGAAACCTGGCATACGCAGGCCACTCGAAGCCCCCACCGCGGACGAGGAGTACGTGGACGAGTCGGCCGACGGTGACCTCGAAGCGTTGGAGTCGGCGGCCCGCGCCGGCGCCACGGCGCTGGAGGCGTCCAGCGATCCGCGGACGGCGATCATCGCCTGTTACGACGCGATGGAGCAAGCGCTCGCCGAGCAGGGATCGCCTCGCAACGCCTGGGACACGCCGACCGAGTTGCTGCACCGAGCGGCGGCCACCGGAACCGTCCGATCGCCGGCGGCGGCCCGCCTAACCGAACTCTTCGAGGAAGCAAGGTTCAGCGGCCACGCGCTCGACCAGCAGGATCGGCGGGCCGCGTTCATCGCACTCGGCCATATCCGCGCCGAGATCAGCCGGCTGATGCCGGAAGCACGAGCAAATTCGATTGCCGTCCCACCACAGGACGGCCTGCATGGGTCCGGCGACGGCGCCACCGGAGCGGCACGTGACTGACGCACCCGGGGGATACGAGCCGGTCTTCGAGCTCGGCGGACGGCAGCATCGCGCCGGCCAACCGGGGGTTGCCGGCGATCGAACAGGACGACGGCGGACGGCCGCGGTCGGCTGGTCGGAGCAGGACGACGGACACGACCGATCAGAGCCCGGTGCACGGGTCCGGCTGATCGTCGCCGGCGCGGGTCTTGCCGCCGGCATCGTCGGGTGGCTGCTCGCGGGTACCCTCGGCATCTTCATCGTTGTCTCGGCCGCGTTGGTTGTCGGACTCCTCCTGCTGCGCGCGCAGCTTCCGCGTGGACCTCGGCCACCAAAGCGGCAGCGGCGGGCGGTGCCTTTCCTCAACGCCGACTTCCCCGCCTACCGGAGGATCGAGGACACGCTCTTCTGGGCGCCGGTGAGCGCTCGGCACTTCGACCACGCGGTGCGGCCGCTCCTGAGCCGGCTGCTCGCGACGGTTCTCGCCGAGCGGCATGGCGTGGATATGGCCACGAATCCGGCGGCGGCCCGAGCCGCGATCGGAGATGATCTCTGGCCGCTTGTCGACCCGGACCGGCCGGCGTCTGACGACACCGGGGCGCCCGGCGTTCCCCTGCCGGTCGTACTCAGCTTCCTCGACCGTCTCGAGAAGCTGGCCGACCGGGCATGGAGCGGGCCGGCGTGGAGTGGGCGGTGAGACCCACGGCGGGACGAGGAGGAGCCTTGAACGGCGATCCGGCGGAGACGACCCGACTGGCGCGACGTGTTATCACCGAGATCGAGCGCGCTGTCGTGGGCAAGCGGGAGGCGCTGGAGCTCGTACTCACCGGGATCCTCGCCAGCGGCCATGTCCTGATCGAGGATTTGCCGGGCCTGGGCAAGACGCTGATCGCCCGCTCGTTCGCAACCACGCTCGGCCTGCGCTTCACCCGGGTCCAGTTCACGCCGGATCTGCTGCCGGCCGACCTGACCGGCGCGACCTACTACGACCAGCGCACCGGCGAGATGGTCTTCCGCCCCGGCCCCGTGTTTACCAACCTGCTGCTCGCCGACGAGATCAACCGGACTCCGCCAAAGACGCAGGCGGCGCTGCTCGAGGCGATGGCCGAGCTGCAAGTGAGCGCGGACGGTGAGACACGGCTCCTGCCGTCGCCGTTCGTGGTGCTCGCGACCGATAACCCGATCGAGTACGAAGGCACCTACCCCCTGCCCGAGGCGCAGCTGGACCGGTTCGCGCTCCGGGTGCGGATCGGCTACCTGTCCGCTGCCGGCGAGATCGAGATGTTGCAGCGGCGGGTCGACCGCGGTTCGGCGCCGCCCGAGCTTCGCACTGTCGTCTCGGCGACCGAGCTGCTCGCCATGCGGGAGTCGCTGGAGTCGGTCGAGGTGCATCCGGACGTGCTCGACTACGTGGTGGCACTCCTCGCGGCGACCCGTACTCATCCGCAGGTTACGGTGGGCGCGAGCCCGCGGGCCGGTCTCACCCTCGTCCAGCTCGCGCGCGGCCGAGCGGTCCTCACGGGCCGCGACTACGTGATCCCGGAAGACGTGAAGGCGGTCGCCGGTCCGGCGCTCGGTCACCGCCTTGGGCTTCGTCCTGAGCTTTGGGTTCGCCGGGTTAAGGGCGACGAGGTCGTCGAGGAGATCCTCCGCACGGTCCCGACGCCGGCGACCTGGAGCGGTCGATCCGGCGCCCCATCGCCGGCCGGTACCCAGCTCACCCGGCCATGACCGGTGCGGAGAGCAGCACGGCCAGCCGCTGGGCCGGTGTTCACGAGATCGAGGAGCTGCGCTGGCAGCTGACCGGACACGCCCGGCGGCTCGCAACGACCGCCGTGGTGCTTCTCGCCACCGGGGTTGCGCTTGGTCGGCCGCTGCTCGTCGCGGCGGGGACACCGTTTGTTGTGCTTCTGGCGTACGGACTAGCTGCGCGCCGGCCGGACACCATCGCGGTTGACGTACGCCTCACGCCACCTGAGCGGACGGTCGAGGGTGAAAAGGTGGAGCTGCACGCCACCGCCGTCACCGGCGAACCGGTCGACCTGCTCGCTCTGACCGTCCCGCTCTCGCCCGGGCTGCGTCCCGCGCTCGGCGAGGACAAGCCGACCCCGTCGGTGAGCACCGCAGTTGCGGGCGAGCAGCGTCTCGACGACGTCGTCGAGCTGTCCGCCGGACGGTGGGGGCGGTGGACCGTCGGCCCGACCGAACTGCTGGTGCGGACCGGTGGTGGGGTTCTACAGGCGCGAGTCGCGCGGTCGGTCGGTGAGCTGGCGGTCTACCCAAGTGCGGGTGCACACAGCGCCGTGCTCAGCGTCGGGCGGCTCCCCAACCGCGCTGGTGACCACGCCAGCCGAGCTCTGGGGGAGGGGATCGAGTTCGAGGGCATCACCGAGCATGTCGCCGGCCTGTCCCAGCGGCGAGTCAACTGGCCGGTCAGTACGCGGCGCGGGCAGCTGCACGTCAATCGGTTCGCTACGGAGCGGGCTCTCGATCTGGTGCTCGCTCTGGACGCGTTCTCTGACGTCGGCGAGTACGGCCACAGCAGCCTCGACGTCACACTTCGAGGCGCGGTAGGCCTCGCCCAGTCCTATCTACGACGCCATGATCGGGTGGGCGTCGTGGCGATCGGTGGCACCATGCGCTGGCTCGCGCCGGATGTGGGGGAGCGGCAGCTTTACCGAATCGCCGAGCAGTTGCTGTGGGTACGGCTGGACGCGACCTTCGTCGACCCCGACCTCGGCCGGGTGCCGCGCAGCGCACTACCGCCGGGTGCACTGGTCGTACTCTTTTCGCCGCTGCTGGACCGGCGGGCCGCGGAATCCGCCCGCGAGCTGCGCGAGCGCGGCCACCCAGTCGTCGTCATCGATGTCCTCACGGTGGAGCCGCGGCCGGCCCGGGGCAACCGCCTTGGCGCTCCCGCGCTGCGGCTATGGCGACTGGACCGGATGGCCTTGCACCGCGAGCTGAGTGCCGCCGGCATCGCCTGCGTCCGCTGGGACGGGGTGACGCCGCTCGATGCCGTTCTCACGCCGCTCGCCCGCATTCCGCTCGCCGCGAGGTCGTCGTGAGACCGCCACCGAGCCGGGTGTGGAGTGGCCCTTGCTGAGACGTGCCGCTAGGCCAGTTAGCGCGATCGTGCCCGCGCTGGCTTGCGTCATCCTGCTCGGAACCGTGGCCACCAGTCCCATCGGCACGGTGCTGGTGACGGCTGCCCTGCTCGGCTATCTCTTCGCCTGGGATCGAGCCCAATCGCCGGGGGCAGCGTGGCGAGCACATGCTGCTCGGCTCGCGGTGCCGGCGCTGGTTGCCGGGACCTCGCTGCTTGCCGGGGTTCTCGCCGCGGTGGCGTTCTCGGTACGGGAGCCGAGCGCGGCGCTCTTGCTGGCCCTTATCGGCATGGCCGCCGCAGCCGGCGCCGTCGCTCTCGCACTGCTGCCCGTCATCGGCGGCCGGAACCGGGCCAAGTAGGCCGTTAGCGGAGTGCAGCCACTAGGTCGATCTCGACGAGCAGGTCGGGGTGTACGAGGCGGGTCACCTCGACGGTGGTGCTCGACGGCGGGTCACCGGTAACGCGCCGGATCCGGACTGCGCGATAGCCGGCCAGTGTGGAGTCCATGTCGAGAAGGTAGGTCCGGAGGCTGACGACATCGTCGAAGGTTGCGCCCTGGTCGGCGAGGATCCGCTCCAGGCTGTCGAAGACGAAGTCGGTCTGCGCCTCGATGTCGCCGGCGCCCACGATCTGCCCGTCGTTGTCAATGGCGACCTGCCCGGATACGAAGAGGAGGTTGCCGGTGCGGACGGCGTGGGAGTATGCCCCGATCGGCGCCGGCACAGACGGCGGGTTCCGCCTCTCAAGCCGCCGCTCCGCGGCCGTCGACCGGCCGTGCGCCATGTCGTAGGCATAAATGGCCGAGAGGTCGCGATCGCCGAGGCCCGCTTGCTTCGCCTCATCGAGCCGATCGAGCGCGGCGGCGACGATGGTGAGGTCGACGCTATCCTTGCCTACCGCATCGATGGCGAGCCCGAGGTCCTTGGCCGCGTGGGCGAGTGAGTATCGCGGTTGTGGCGCCGGTTCCGGCCTGCCGGCGACCGCACCGAATCCGCGGGAGTCGAGAATCTGCGCGACCGCATCCCGGCCGACGCCGCTCGCCTCGGCGGCGTCGAGCACCTCGGCGAGCAGGACGCGAACGGGTACGAGCGCACCCATCACGGCCACCTTGAGCGCCGCGCCGGCGCCGAGCTGGCCGGCCCGGCGCACCTCCCCGAACGTCTCGAGCACCTTCTGGCACCGGGCCAGATCCGCTTCGGATCCCCCGGCGAGGACCAGAAGCTTGCCGGCCGCGGCCGGCTCGATGCTGCCCAGCACCGGTGCGTCGACCAGGCCGACGTTTTCCGGCAGCCGCCGCCGGATGTCCGCCACCGCATGTGGACCGATGGTCGACATGTCAATAAGGAGCGCTTCCGGCCGCATCGCCGCGGCCGCCCGCTGCGCGCCGAACAGTACGTCGCTGACCGCGGCCGCATCGGCCAGCATTGTGATTACCAGGTCTGCCTCCGCCACGGCAGCAGCGGCGGAGTCCGCCACGTGGGCACCGAGCACGGCATCCGGTCGCGGTGTGCGGTTCCAGACGGTCACCTCCTGACCGGTATTGACGAGACGCTCGGCCATCCGGGCGCCCATCCGCCCAAGCCCAAGAAATGCGATCACAGGCACCAACGCTATGCGTGCCCGGCTGCTATGACGAGTGACTCATTCTCATCGCACCCATGCGCCGCTCGCATGGCCTACCGAATGCGCGTGTGCCGAATCCGTCTCGCATGGTCCAGTCGCGGCCGATCCCGGACCGTTCGTCGAGCCTCGGCGCGTCGCGAGCGGTTCTGTCGCCTGGGATCGCTAGTTTCGATCCGAACACCTGTTCGGTGTCGCTGCGCCGGCGAGGTTCCTGGAGGTGGTGGGTCCGGTGTTGGTGCTCGGCGTTGATCCCGGGCTGACCAGGTGCGGTTTCGGTGCAGTCGCCGGGTCACCCGGCAAACCGCTTCGACTCGTGGCTGTCGGCGTCGTGCGGACGTCGGTTGGCGACGACGCGGCGGCCCGGCTGCTCGCGATCGAGGCGGAGGTGGAGGGCTGGCTCGACCGACTCCAGCCGGATGCGGTCGCGGTCGAAGAGGTCTTCAGCCAACGAAACGTGCGCACCGTCATGGGCACCGCCCAGTCGGGGGCGGTCGTCATGGTCTCCGCGGCCCGGCGCGGGCTCCCGGTCGCCACTCACACCCCGAGCGAGATCAAAGCCGCGGTCACCGGGACCGGAAGTGCCGCAAAGCGCCAAGTGGAGAACATGGTCGTGCGCTTGCTCGGGCTCGCCGAGCCGCCGAAACCCCCCGACGCCGCCGACGCGCTCGCGCTCGCGATCTGCCACATCTGGCGCGGGAGTGCCCAGCGTCGGATCGATGGGGCTCGGGTTCGCTTGCCATCTGCCGGAGCGGTTCGGTCAGGTCGGGCCGCACCGGCGCGAAGGTTGCACCAGCGAGATATGGCCGCCGGGTGGGCGGCGGGTTCTGCGCATGCCGGGAGGACAAGTCAGTGATCGCGTTCGTTGCCGGGCGGGTCGCCGCCGTCGGACCGGACGGCGCAGTGGTCGAGGTCGGTGGCGTCGGCATCGCCGTCCAGTGCACCCCGACGACGCTTGCCGGGCTGCGGGTGGGGGAGCAGGCGCGCCTTGCCACGTCATTGGTTGTACGGGAGGACTCGCTGACGCTCTACGGCTTCGCCGACGATGACGAGCGGACGGTATTCGATCTCGTACAGACCGCCAGCGGCGTGGGGCCCCGACTCGCTCAGGCGATGCTCGCGGTTCACTCGCCCGAGGCGCTGCGCCGCGCCGTCGCGACCGAGGACCTGAGTGCCCTCACGCTCGTGCCCGGCATCGGGAAGAAAGGCGCGCAGCGAATCGTCCTCGAGCTCAAGGACCGCCTCGGGCCGCCAGGGACGACCATCGGCCCGACGGGCGACG
>JBKOZJ010000031.1:0-8728 GCA_046725875.1 Actinomycetota bacterium | reverse complement strand
GGCCGACGGGCCAGAGCATGCCGTTGCGGATCTCGTTGCCGATCGACACCATGTCCACCGGTGTGCCCTGCTTGGCGAAGGCGGCAATCACCTCGCGGGTGTAGTCCTGGACGGTGCGCGCGAGCGTGGGCAGGTCCTGGCCCTGCCATGCGGCGGGCGTGTCCTGGTGCTGCGGGTCGGCCCAGAAGTCCGAGTAGTGGATGTCAAGGTAGATCTTCATGCCGGCCGCCCCAACCTCGCGGGCCAGCGCCAGGTCATTTGTGAGGTCGCTGTAGCCGGCCGGCGGGTTCAGCCACAGGCGCATCCGGACGTAGTTGCCGCCATGGGCGCGCAGGATCTGCACCGGCGTGGACGTCTCACCGGCATCGGTGAACTGTGTGCCCGCGGCCAGTTCCTGCTGGGTGAAGGACAGGTCGGCGCCGAGCATCATCGCGTCCGTTGCCGCGTCGTCGCCGAACAGCCGCAGCTCGCCGACGCAGGCCGGCGTGCCGTCCCCGGTCGTTACGGTCGGCCGTGCGTACCGGGCGCGCTGAGCGGAAAGCGCGATATAGGACGGCGTGTTGACGTTCAACGCGATATTGCGTGCCGAGGGCACCGGCTGCCACGCGTCGAGCCGCGTCGCCAGCGCCAGTGATGCCGCCGATGGCGAGGCGGTCGCTCCCAACGTGATGCCGGCGCCGCTAAGTGCACGTTGCGCGCCGAAGTCGATGGTGACGCTGCCGGTCCACTGGGTGGCACACCACGTCGTGGTGGCGCTCCCGTCCACCGCGTTGGCAGCCGGGCTGTCGGCCGCCGCCGAGGTCGCGCTCGCATCCGCACCGATGGCCAGGTTGACGCGCAGAGGCGCTGGGCCCGGTGCGGGGGACCCACCATCGGCCGCGGCGAACGCCGCGCCTGGCAGGATCACGGCGATCAGGTAGGGCGTGAGCCGGGCCAGGCCGCGGCGACGAAGGTACTGGGTCACGGCGGGCATCGAGACCACCTCTCGACACGGCCAGGGCCGGGGTTTGGGGTCTTAGGCTGTCAGCGCTCTCAGCTTCCCATCAGAACGCAACCAGTCAAGACCGAACGGGCCAGCGTGGGTGCCGGCTGGCGCTGCCCGGATCCTCACCGACGTCGGCGACATCGCTCGGTTCGCCGACCGCAACCGGTTCGCCTCCTGGACCGGCACCGCACCCATCGAGGCATCCTCGGGTGAGAACGTCCGCCACCGGCTGTCCTGGGCGGAAACCGCCGGATCAACCACGTCCTGCACATCGCCGCTATCGTGCAGATCCGCCACGACACCGAAGGCCGCGCTTATTACTGCCGCAAACTCGCCGCCGGGAAGAGCCCCATGGAGGCGCTGCGCTGCCTCATTGGTGGAGTATCGGGTCCGCGGCTGGGCTCGGCGCCTGGCCGTGGCTCCTCGTCGTGTCGGGGGATGGCCTCGCTGCCGCGCCGCGCTGCCGGCCAGTTTGAGTCCTGCCACCCTCGATGCGCCGAGGCCCGCGACCGGCGTTAGGGACATGCCCGACCGAGGGCCGAACAATGAGGAACCGGCGAGGGCCTCGACACCGCGGAGTCAACCACCGACTCCAACGGGAGGCCAGCAATGAAGTTCGTCGGCTGGGACTGGGCAAGCCGCACCCACGACGTCACCGTGCTCGACACGGACGGCAGCGTGGTGGATCGGTGGGCGTTCAGCCACACCGAGCAGGGATTGCTGTCGGCCCTGCAGCGGTTGGCCGGACACGGGCGGCCGTCAGACCTTCCGGTGATCATCGAGCGAGAGCCTGCCGCCGGACACCCTCGCCGCGATGATCGCCGCCCAGGTTCAGCTGCTGCGCGGCCTCCAGCAGGCCATCAGCAACATCCAGCGGCTCATCCGCGACCGCGTCCAGGCCCATCCACGGGTACGGTTACTCGCCGCATTACCTGGCGTTGGCACTATCAACCTGGCCCAACTGCTCGCCGAGGTCGGACCCATCCTCGACCGAGTCGACACCGCCGAACAGGCCGCAGCCGAAGCCGGCGCCGCGCCCGTCACCAAAGCCTCCGGCAAGACCACCGGCGTCTACTTCCGGTGGGCGGCCAACACCCGCGCCCGCAAGGCGGTGACATCCTTCGCCCACAACTCGCGCATGCAATCAGGCTGGGCCGCCGACCACTACGCCAGAGCACGAGCCCGCGGCAAACGCAATCCCCACGCCACCCGCATCCTCGCCCGCGCCTGGCTACGCGTGATCTGGGCCTGCTGGCGAAACGCAACCCCCTACGACCCGATGCAGCAACAACACACGCAACGACTCATCGCCTGAACAGCTGACTTAGGGGACTCAAACGACGACTGTCCGACGTGGTCTACCGGCAACTGGTCGCCGACACGCAACCAGGCCAGGAACTCAAAGACGATGAGGCGAGCCCGGGAGGGCACTGCGGGGCATCTCAAGAATCCAGTCCCCTCGACAGGCGTAGGATCCTGGCCGGTGGCCGAAGGGGAACATCATGGATGAATCGCGACCCGGCTCAGGCGGTTTCGTTGCCCAGCCCGGTGAGGGCAAGTCGCTTGACCTCGGCGATATGCAGATGTCCTTAAAGGCGTCCGCACAACAGACGCAGGGCATCTTGTCCCTGTTTGAGACAGAGGACATGCCGGGTTTCTCACCGCCGCCTCACTTTCACACCGATACCGCCGAGTCGTTCTACGTCCTCGAGGGCGAATACCAGGTTGTCCTAGACCGCGAGGCGTTTTCGTGTGGCCCCGGCTCGTTCATCTTTATCCCCCGGGGTGTTCCCCACGGCTTCACCGTGGGCGCGAAGAAAGCCAGGAAGTTGATGATCTTTGTGCCCGGCGCGATGGAGACTTACTTTGAAGAAATGGACGAGGCGCTCCGGACCGGCCCCGTTTCCGCGGAGATGGTAGCTGCGATCGCGCTTCGGGCGAACATGGTAGTTCTGGACCCGACCAGGGGGTACACCTCCGACGTATCCGGCTGATCAGAGCTGGGCTGGCGCCTATGACCAAGCCACACCGCCTCTTCGTCCCGAATTTCGGGAGGGCAATGTCCTGACCGCCATGCACGCTTGGGCAAACCCCGAACCGACCGCCAACGGCTGGGCAAAGGAGAGACTGTTGCTGCTCGAAGTGCTGCACCCTCGGGCGCATTGATATGACCTCTTCCGTATCAGACGAGCGAGGTGTCCGAACGCGATTTGAGCCGGCGCCGGCTCGTCGACCGACACCACCTCATGACCCTCGCCGGCGGATCCGGCATCACCATTTCCGACCGGCTATATGCGCCTCGTGGCCTGCCCCGGTGGGCCGCCCGGTGACGTCGACCTCTACATCAAGCCCAACCTGGTCCCCGCATGCTTTGCCAGCGGCCTGCCCGCCAGCCAGGCGGCGGTCATCGCGGCCACCCAACGGCCGCTCGCGGCCAGCACGTTCGACGAGCCGTCCGGGCCGCCGGCCTGGAAGACCATCCCGTCCTGGGCCGTGATCGGGACGGTGGACCAGGTCATCCCGGCCCGCGGAGTTGACGTTCATGGCCCAGCGCGCGGGCGCGCCCATATCACCGACGTCAATGCCGGGCACCTGTCCCTCATCTCCACGCCGTCGGTCCCGAACCACGACGGCCTCGTCCCGTGAGTGACGGCCTACGATCAGCGTCATGACCGGGCATCTGCGCCGCCCTGGCTACCTCGGCCAGGTCGCCGGAAGTTGGGTCTGGGCTCTGCTTCCTCTGGCCACTCTCGGATTTGCCACCGCGCCGTGCATGATCTTTGCAGCGATCCGCAGACGGAGCTTTGCGCTGGGCGCGGTGGCCGTCCTCTACTTAGTGGCCACCGCCACGCATTCTCAATCTCGTACCCGAATGACACGGCCATCTACGAGGCCGTGTACAGTATCGCGCTCACCGGCCAGTGGCTGGTCGGTGGCAGCCATGCCCTGGCGATCCGGCGCTGGGTGTTCGACCTGCCACCGCCGGCTCATGCCGAGCCCGGCCATCGAAGCATCGCAGACCAGCAACAGGCCGCGCTCGCCACTCAAAACGAGCACCAACGCGCACGCGAACGAGCACGGCGCATCGCCGAAGATAACCCCAGCCGGGCGCTGGCCCTCCGGATCGGCCGGGTGGACATGCCCGATCGCGCTTATCCCGACGGAGGGCTCGTGGATATCAACAACGTCCCCGCCGACGCGTTGGTGGCCGCGACGGGGTTGCCACCGGAGATCTGCGCCCGCATCGTCAGCACGCGGACCACGGTCGGTCCGGTCCAGTCCGTGGCGGAGCTCTCCATCGCTCTCGACCTGCCCCCGTACTTGCTCGATGGAATCGCTGACCGGCTGATCTTTCTGCCGACAGGGCGGTGAGGCAGCAACACAAGAAGTGAGAGCGGTTCACGCAAGAAGAGCTGACTGGTATCGATGAGCGGTATCTCCCCGCCGTCAACCCGAGCTCTACTGACTATCCGCGCCGGCACCGACCGCCCTGGCCGCAGTGTGGCGGCCAGTGTTCGCGGATCGTCGTCGATTCTTGGGAGCCTGGTCGGCGAAGCGCGCGGGCCGCTCACTGGGATCGAGTTGGTCCACCTCACGGGGAGATGCGGTGCAGGATTGCGGCCGCCTCGTGCCGGTTCGGCACGCCGAGCTTGCGCAGAATGTGGGAGACGTGGACGCCGGCCGTCTTGACGCTGATGACGAGGGTCGTGGCGATCTCGCGGTTGGTGTAGCCGCGGGCGGCGAGGCTGAGGACCTCGGTCTCGCGGGGCGTGAGGCCGAGGATGTCCTCCAGGCGCTGCTGTTGGTCGGGCGGCTCCGCTTGCGGTGAGGCGAGATCGAGCCGCGCGCGTTCGGCAAGCAGCTCGAGCTCGCGGCGCAGCGGCGCTGCTCCGATGCGAGCCGCGACGGCATGGGCCTCTCGTAGCGGCACGCTCGCCTCGACGCGGGACGCACCCGCGACGACGAACGCCTCGGCCTGACGCCAGCGACAGTACGCCACAACGGGCGGTCGCTCGAGCCGCTCCCAGGCCTCGGCTGCCTGCGACCATGACTCGGGCCGGACGACGCCCCGGGCGCGCTGATACTCGGCCTCGGCAAGCGCGAGCCAGCCACCGGTGTTCGGCGTGATCGCTGAGGCCTGGGCTGCGGCGTGTCGAGCGACCGCGATGATCCTGCGTGCCCGGGCGAGCCGGGCACGGACGGCGTCGGCGTCGCGGCGGGCGCGGGCGAGCGCTGCCAGCTCCGCTTGAGCACGCAGCCCCTTCGCGCAGAACCACACGCGGAGTTGGGCGGCCGCGGATGAGCGCGCCAGGACCAGGCTGTCCCCCACCGCCTGGTCGCGTCGGTCCAGCGGCGTTCCCACAAAGCGAGCTCTGCGAGGGAGACGTCGTAGATTCCCAGTCTGCGGTCCTCGCGCAGGGTGGCGAGCGCGGCGTCGAAGTGTGCTCTGGCGGCGTCGAAGTCGCCGCGGCCGACCTCGAGGTCGGCGCGGAGCATGAGGAGCACGTATGGGTAGTTGGCGGTGTTGCCGCGCAGGGCGGCCGCGCTGAGGGTGTCGGCTTCGTCCCATTCGCCGATTACGAACTGCGCTTCGATGGTGTTGGCGATGAGCAGCGTGCTGTGAATGCCGTACCTGCGGAGCACCTTGAGGCCCGTCTGCGCTAGCCGCGCCGACTCCACGGGCCGGCCCAGCATGGTCAGCGCGTCGGTGAGATTGGTGTACGCGCGGTCCAGGCCCCAGCGATCGTCGATCTCCTCGGCGAGCCGCAGGGCCTGACGAAAATGGGTGAGGCCCTCCTCGCCGTGGCCGAGGTAGGCGAGGTCGCCGCCGAGCACGGTGAGCGCTCGGACCTCTGCCTCACGTGCGCCGACCTGCCGGGCGAGCGCGAGCGCCTGCTCGCCCGTCGGCAACGACTCCGCATGGCGCCAGGCCACCATCACCCCGCCTGCGAGCGATCCCAACGCGTACGCGCGCTCCGGCGACGGCGGCTGTTCCGGCAGGATCTCGACCGCGCGCCGGAGCGCGGCGAGTGCATCGTGGTTCCTGCCGATCTCGAGGAGGTACTCACCAAGGCGGACGTAAAGAAGCGCCGCCCGGTGCCGGTCGTCCTGCAGCTCGATCGCCCCTCGCGCCAGCTCGACCGCCCGCGGCGCCTTGCCGGTCTGGCTGGCGAGCTCGGCTGCCCAGAACAACAGATCGACCAGCTCGACCCGTACCAGCTCGGCTGCGTCAGGCACGGCGTACCACAGCGCGAGTACCCGTTCGAGGTGCGCGAGCGCCTCCGCAAGGCCGAAGACGGCTTCCGCCTGGTGTGCCGCTTCGACCGAGGCGACCAGTGCCTCTCTGGCTCGACCGGCTGCCGCCCAATGCGGCGCAAGTTCCGCTGGTGACGCGGTGGCGTTGCGCGCGAGCTCCTCGGCGATCTGCGCATGCAGCTCCTCGCGCTCACCGGGCAGGCTCGTCGCGTAGATCGCCTCCGCCAGCAGGGCGTGGCGGAAGCGGAAGGTGCCGCTGGCCGGTTCCGCGACGAGCACCCCGTGCTCGACCGCCTGGCGCAGCGACTCACGCACATCGGACTCCGGGCGCGCCGCGGTGGCGCGCAGCAGACGGTATCCAACGTCGCGCCCGGCGGCCGCGGCCAGCCGTAGCAGGCTCTGCGTCTGACGGTCGAGCCGGGCCACGCGCTGCAGCAACAGGTCACGCAGGCCGCGCGGGACCTCGACGTTTCGGTCGGCCGCGGCGGCGAGGACCTCTTCGGCGAAGAAGGGGTTGCCCTCGGCGCGGGCCACGATTGCGTCACTCAGCGCCGCCGACAATGGCGTGTCGGCCTGGGCCGCGAGGAGCGCCATCAGCTCCCCCGGCTCGAGCGGGCCGAGCTCGAGCACAAACCCCGAGCCCGAACGCATCACGCCGTCGGCGAGCCGGCGTACACGCTGGGACGACGAGGGCTCGTCGGCGCGGTAGGTGGCGAGCAGCAGGACCCGCCGGTGGTCGAGGTTGTGCGCGAGGAAGACGACCAGGTCGAGCGTCGACGCGTCGGCCCAGTGCAGGTCTTCGAGCACGAGCAGCACCGGCGCCGCGGCGGCACGGTCGGTGAGCAGTGCGAGCGTCTCCTCAAACACCGCGAGCTGGGAGCCCACCGGCCGGCCATCGACCGGTGGAGGCGGTCCGAGCGGGCGCAGCGCCTCGACGAAGGGCTGGTAAGGCAGTTCGGTCCCGACCAGGTCGATCGAGTGCCCCAGGAGAACCTCGAAGCCCGCGTCGCCGGCGCGTGCGGCGAACTCGGATGCGAGCCTCGTCTTGCCGATGCCCGCCTCGCCGGCGACCAGGACGGCCGTACCCCTGCCCGACCGGGTCGCGGTCAGCGCGTGCTCCAGCTCCCCAAGCTCCCGTACGCGACCCACGAACGCCCCGCCCACGCGCGCCTCCATCCAGGCAGTATCGCGCCGTCCCCACCGGCCGAGAAGGTGCCGGGTAAGCACGCCCGGCCACAAGATAAGCCGGCTGCCGGCCACACATAAGGCTCTCCGCCCGATGCCCCGATGCCCCGCCCACGCCACGATCGTGTCGACATACCAACGCGAGGGGGAAGAGATGACAGTCGTCGAACGGCCCGCGGCGGCGCTAGAGCCGACCCGGTTGATGAAGACTCACACGGTCTACGGTGGCGGCGGTCTGCGGCTGCATGCACGCGAATGGGGCAACACCGACGGGCCGCCCATCCTGTTCATCCATGGCCTGTCGCAGAACCATCTGTGCTGGCGCCACCAGTACGACAGCGGACTGGCCGACGACTTCCGGCTCGTGGCCTACGATCTGCGTGGCCACGGCATGTCCGAGGCGCCCCTTGAGCTCGAGCACTACACCGACGGCAGGCTGTGGGCCGACGACGTGGCAGCCATCATTGACCAACTGCGCCTGGACCGGCCGGTGCTGGTCGGCTGGTCCTACGGCGGCTTCATCATTTGCGACTACGTGCGCGCACACGACCAGGACCGGATCGCGGCGATCGACTTCGTCGGAGGCGTCACCACATTGGGTGGGGCCGCGTTCGGCACCCTGATCGGCCCCGGCTTTGTCGACCATTTCCCCGATGCGACCGCCGACGACCTGCCGAGCAACATCCGGGCCATGCGCGGGATGGTCCGGGCCTTCTCGGCCAAGCCGCTGCCGCCCGACGACGTCGAGACACTGCTGTGCTCCAGCATGACCGTGCCGGCGCATATCCGGGCCAATCTCGGGGCACGCGAGATCGACGGCGACGACGTGCTGCGTGCTCTCGAGGTGCCGCTGCTGGTCTCCCACGGCCGCGCGGACACGGTCGTGCTACCGGCGATGGCCGAGCACGTCCTGGCGACCTGCCCGACCGCTTCAACCACGAACTGGCCGAACTGACCCGACGCGTCCGCGCCTGATGCCCACAGGACGACACCGAACAGACTGCGCGGACGACCCGCAGTGACCCGAAGCCTGCCCGAAGCCTGCCCGAAAGCCTGCCGAAGGCGGGTCGGGTTCCACGGGGCGAGCCGGCCGGCCCAATGGGCGGACAGGAGTCACCGTCGCTCTGCTGGGCTCCACGATCAGCGGGCGCAGCGATGAACGCGTTCAGACGCCAGCCGCCGAATCGGGTACGTCGGCGGCCAGGGCCGGGATGACTGGAGGAACAGCACGATGCACATCGACGTGAACGGGACACGACTGTGGTTCGACGTGGCCGGGCCGGCGCTCGTGCCGGACGGAAG
>JBKOZJ010000030.1:0-61603 GCA_046725875.1 Actinomycetota bacterium | reverse complement strand
ACCAGGTCCTCGGCGTCGGCCCGGTTGCCGGTCAGCCGCAGCGCCGCCGCGTACAGTCGGCCCAGCTGCGGCAACGCGTCCCGCTCGAACCGCGCAGAGCGCCCGGCAGCGGTCTCGCCGACCGGTGCCGCCTGCGCCGCCCCGGGTTCGGCTGACCGAACCCGGTGGCCTTCGCGGCGCCCGTCAGCGAGGCCGGTGCCCCGTGCCTTCTCGGTCATCCCCGCCGTCTCGCTCCCAACTGCTTTCGGCTCATTTCACGTCGTATCCGTCAGACCCGATGACTGGCCCAGTTGTGACATCCGGTCCTAGAACGGTGCCTGCGTTGGCGCGGTGCCTGCGGGTCATCGCGCCGTGCGACACGCACCCGGCTGGCCCCTGGGAAGCCCTGGCGGCGGCGAATTGTTGTGCCTTCCGCGGATGGTTGCGCGCGAATTTCGACCAAGTCGCACCTGGCAGGGCCGGCCGGATTCGGACGTCGGATGACGGAGGCGCGGATGAGCACACACGATCCGATGGTGCTACCGCCGGGGTTGCCAGAGCCGATCGATGACGGAGCGACGGTCCACCTACCGGGCATGACCGTGCCTGCGGTTGCGCTGCCCGCGACTGACGGCAGCGACATTCTGATCGGCGACGTGGGCGGGCACCGGCGACGCGTTGTCTACGCCTACCCACGAACCGGTCGTCCCGGCGAGGCAGCACTTGTAGATGACTGGGACCTCATCCCTGGTGCCCGCGGATGCACACCCGAGTCGTGCGCATTCCGAGACCACCATGCGGATCTGGGTCGCGCGGGCGCCGATGTTGTCGGACTCTCGACGCAGGACGCCGATTATCAGCGCGAGGCAGTTACCCGCCTGCACCTGCCGTTCGTGCTCGTGTCAGACGCCAGGCTACGGCTAACCCGAGCGATGCACCTGCCGACCTTCGACGTCGCAGGGCACGCCCTGCTCAAGCGGTTTACCCTGGTGATCCGCGACGGTCGCGTCGAGCACGTGTTCTACCCGGTCTTCCCGCCGGATCGCCACGCGGAAGAGGTGCTACGTTGGCTCGAGTCGCATCCGTTCGAGGATCCACTCGCGCATTGAACGGTGCTCGTTGACCTTCGCAACGAGCCGGGCGTGGTGGGTCAGTGCGCCGTCCGGGCGCTGACGGCGGACTGCAACCGTAGGCTTGCCAACGTGACGGCTAACGAGCCGGTTGTGCCGGCTTTGCTCTTGCGCGGCGGGCGGCCCTGGGGCTACGACGGCGTTGCGGACGTCCTCGTGCGGGACGGCGAGATCACGCGCATCGAGCCGGATGTCACCGTTTCGGACCTTGAGGTCATCGACATCGATGGCCGGCTGGTCCTTCCTGGGCTCGTCGACGCACACTGCCACCTCGACAAGACGCTGTATGGCGGCCCCTGGGTGCCACATTCCGCGGGCGACGCGCTGGCCGACCGGATCGCCAACGACCACACCCGGCGCGCGGAGCTGGGTCTTCCGAACGTGGAACACGTCGCGGCATTGCTCGAGCGAATGGTGGTATCCGGCACTTCGTACGTTCGCACTCACACCGATGTCGATCCCGACGTCGGACTGCGCGGAATAGAAACTGTGCGCGCCGCCGCAGACCGCCTCAGCGGCCGGGTCACCCTGGGGCAAGTTGCGTTCCCACAGCACGGCTTGCTCACAAACCCGGGCACTGCCGAGTTGCTCGAGGAAGCACTCAAAAGTGGTGTTCGAACGATCGGCGGCCTCGACCCCGCAACCGTGGACGGCGACCCGGTACGCACCCTGGACACAACCTTCGCCCTCGCGGAGCGGTACGGCGCCGGCATCGACATCCACTTGCACGACGGTGGAACGCTTGGCGCTTGGGAGATCGATTTGATCGCCGACCGCACTCTGGCAACGGGGTTGCAGGGAAGAGTCGCGATCAGTCATGCGTACGCACTCGCCCAGGTCGACGAGACGCAGCAAAGCCGCCTGCTGAGTAAGCTCGCCGAAGCCGGAGTGACGCTGGTGACCGCCGCTGCGTACAGCTTTCCGGTGCCGCCGATCAAGAAGGCACGCGCGGCGGGCGTAAATGTGGCTTGCGGCCACGACGGCATCCGTGACTTGTGGGGGCCGTACGGGAGCGGCGACATGCTCGAGCGCACCATGTTCGTCGCTTACCGAAGCACCTTCCGCCGGGACGACGACATCGAGATCGCGTTGGACGCGGCTACATCCGGCGGCGCTCGTGCGCTCGGGCTGGGTTCATACGGCCTCACCATCGGCGCACCGGCCGACTTGGTCGTCCTCACCGCGCGGACACCGGCCGAAGCGGTCGTGACTAGACCAGTGCGAGAGCTGGTGCTACAGGGCGGGCGCATTGTGGCCCGCGACGGCGAGCTCGTCTAGCGGAGCTGGCACCTGGCCCCGCCACAGGCAAGGCCAACCGGTGTGAGCTGGCGGCCGTTCATCTCAGTCCGTGGCTCGTCGTGTCCTCGCGGAGGGTCCGCGGCAGCCCGAAGTATCTCAGCACGCCGTTGTCGAGGAAGCGGGTCAGCGCCGAGATCCCCCCGCCTGCGATAGTGATCACGATGAGCCCGTGGGCACGCGCGATCGGGGTGTAGGCGTCGTAGAGGTAGACGCCGTACGCGGGCTGCCCGTTGGCGCGCGTATGAATCAGCCGATACTGCCTCGTCCCGCGGAACGCGATCGTCTTCAGGAAGTGCGCCGCGACAGCGCGGCCCTGGTACTCCACTGGCAACGGTGGCATGCGCAGCCACGCGTCATCGGTGAGCAGCTCGACGATCCCGTCCACCTCGCCGCGCTCGAACGCGTCGGCGAAGCGTGCACTGAGTTCGCGCGCGAGCGGGGAGTCGGGCAGCGCTGGGTCATCCATGGGTAGCTCGGTAGCGAGCGCGGCCCGGGCCCGCTTGAGTGCGCTGGTGACTGACTCCTCGCTGCTGCTTAGGATGTCCGCCACCTCGCTCGCCCGAAAACCGAGCACGTCCCGGAGCACGAGCACGGCCCGCTGACGGGGCGGAAGGGCCTGCATGGCTGTGATAAACGCCAGAGAGATCGACTCCTTGCTTTCAAAGCGCGCCTCGGGCCCGGGCGCAGTGTCGGGAAGGCCGTCGAGCAGGGTGTCCGGGTACGGCTCCAGCCAGGTCGGCTCGACCCAGCGGGTCGGTTCCGGCAGCTCGGCCTCGACGCGCCCTGAGTGCGGTCGGATGCGGCGACTGTCTGCACGCAGCGCGTTGAGGCAGCGGTTGGTCGCTATGCGGTACAGCCAGGCGCGCAGCGACGACCGACCCTCGAACCGGTCAAGCCCGCGCCAGGCCGCCAACAGGGTCTCCTGAAGTAGATCCTCGGCATCCTGCACTGAGCCGAGCATTCGGTAGCAGTGCACCTCCAGCTCGCGTCGGTACGGCTCGACCAGCGCCCGGAAGGCCTCTCCGTCGCCCGCTCGGGCTCGAGCCAGCAGCTGCTCGGTCACCGTCGCATCCTCGCATCGCTCCTCCCATCAGGGGCCCTGCTGATTGAGACACCGGATCCGGCCGGAAGTTGGCGCCCAATTCCGGACGGATCCGGTGTCTCAACCAAGGAAACCCCGGACACCAGCTGGAGATGACATGAAACGGACGGTGGCGGCCGAAAGGCCCTGGCAGGCGACGTCTGCCCAGCGCGGGGTGCTCGGCCTGAGCGCCCTCGCGTCGTTCATGGTGGTGCTCGACCTGCTCGTGGTGGCGACCGCGCTGACCGCCATCCAGCACGACCTTGGGGCTTCGCTGCAGGAGCTGGAGTGGACGGTGAACGCGTACACGCTGAGCTTCGCGGTGTTGCTGATGACCGGCGCAGCGCTGGGCGACCGGTACGGGCGCCGTCGTATGTTCGCCGCCGGATTGGGCCTGTTCGCGGGGGCGTCGGCGATGTGCGCCCTGGCCACCGATGCCGGCACGCTCGTTGCTTTCCGTGCCGTGCAGGGCGCCGGGGCGGCGATGATCATGCCGCTGGCTCTGGCGCTGCTGAACGGCGCCTTCCCGCCCGAGCGTCGCGGCTGGGCGACCGGTATCTATGGCAGCGTCACCGGGCTGGCGGTCATCCTCGGCCCGGTGCTCGGCGGCGCTATCACGCAGGGCCTGGCCTGGCAGTGGATCTTCTGGTTGAACGTGCCGATTGGGCTTGCAGCCATACCGTTCGTGCTCGCGCGGATCCGGGAGAGCCGGGGGGCGGCCACCGCATTGGACCTGGTCGGCTTGGTGCTCGCCGCCGGGGCGGCGCTGGGCGTCATGTGGGCACTGGCACGAGGGAACTCGGTTGGCTGGGGAAGCGCCGAGACCGTGTCCACGCTGGTCGTCGGCGGGCTGCTCGGGGTCGCCTTTGTCGCCTGGGCGCTGCGCGCGCGTGCTCCGATGCTGCCGATGCGGTTGTTCCGCTCCCGCGCGTTCTCGGCCGGGAACGCCACGATCTTCCTCCTCAACGCGACGCTGACCGGAGCCGTCTTCTTGACCGCCCAGTTCTACCAGGTTGCCGGCGGCGAGGGACCGCTGGACGCCGGGCTGCGGCTGCTGCCCTGGGGCATCGCGCCGTTCCTCATTGCTCCGTGGGCCGGCCGGCTGGCCGATCGGATCGGCGAGCGACCGCTGATCGTTGTCGGCACGCTCCTCATGGCCATCGGCATGGGCTTGCTCGGCGTGCTTGCCGCACCTGAGATCGCGTACGCCGAGATGGTGGGGCCGATGGCGGTTGGCGGCATCGGCGTCTCCCTGGCACTGCCGGCCGTCACCAAGTCCGTCGTGAGCCTTGTCGCACCGCAGGACATCGGCAAGGCGTCGGGCACGTTTAGCACCATCCGACAGCTCGGGGGTGCGTTCGGCGTTGCGATCCTCGGCGCCGTCTTCGCCGGAACCGGTGGCTATGCCTCGGCCCTCGATTTCAGCGACGGGTACGGCGCGGCAATGGCCGTCTCCGCCGTCCTCGCGCTCGGGAGCGCAGCGGCGGGCACCGCGCTGCCCGGAAGACGCCGCCCCGGTGAGGTCTCCGTCGCGGAGCCGGTGGCGCCGCTCGCGGCCGAAGTTCAGTGATTGGCCGAGGCCGCCGTGGACCGCGTGGCGGTTGAGGCCACTTCTCTTGAGTGTCCTTCT
Organism: Actinomycetota bacterium; assembly: GCA_046725875.1. GTDB lineage: Bacteria > Actinomycetota > Actinomycetes > JAKEEW01 > JAKEEW01 > JBKOZJ01. The sequence goes on along the minus strand of JBKOZJ010000030.1, from coordinate 56,484 downwards.
GTCGCTGGAGCCGTCCGATTTCAGTCACCATGACCGATCGGCTTCGTGTTAGTCATCAGGGGACCGGAACTCGAAGCGCGGCGAGGTTGGGGTCAGCACCGCAGCCTTGCGCGGGCCCGACCAAATGTCCGTCACCTCGTCGGCGAGCGTGGCTGTTAGTTCCGAGATGTCGGCCGGCGCCGAGCTGTGCATCGCCTCCGCGACCATCAGAACGTCGGTCGTCGTGTCGCGTACCGCGGAATAGCCACTCTGCCGGTTCGTCCATCGCCGGGCATGCGCTCGCCCGGCGGCGTCGGCAAAGATCACTTCGTGGGGGACGGGGCTCTCCGTTTCGCCGGCGAAGGTTAGGTAGCTCTCCTCGCCGCTCGCGTATCGAACCTCGAGGTTATGCGAGATCTTGGCGATATCGAACGCGGCAATCGGGATGCCAAAGGCGAGCGATATCGCATTGCAGAGATCGACCAGGGGATGGATCTGCGGTAGCGCACCCTCTTTCGCAAATCGACGCAGCAGCGACTCGGAGGCGCTGCGGTACTGGGTGGGTTTGAGCCCCATCCTCGCGAAGGTTCGGCGCCAAGCCTGTATCTCGGGAAGCTCGGCCACGGAGCTCGACGCCAGCCGACCTTCGGCGGTGGCGGTGAAGCTCGCAACCCGTGAGGTCACGGGAGCATCCGGGGTGATTCCGGTGGCATAGACAACACCGGCGGCCAGGTCCGGATGATCTGCCCAGATCTCGGGTGAGTGCTGGAAGCACATGAGGTGGATCCTCCATGCGAGGTCTTGGCGGCGGCTATGCCGATCGTCTCGTTTCGCGATCAGGCTGATGTGGTGGCTGTCGGCATCGTCGCGTCGCTCTACGCGCGCATGCCGAGGGTGATGCCGAGCCCGCAGAGCAGCACGCCGGTCAATGCGGTAGGTGACCAGACCGATGTGCTGAGCACCAGGCCGGCGGCGTACCCCGCGACGGGCATCACACCGGCGAAGAGTCCGGCCCGGTCGGCTCCCAGCTGCACGACCCCGTGGTACCAGAGCAGGAACGCGACGGCGGTGGTGAACAGGGCCATGTAGAGCAGGGCGAGACCCTCGGTGAGGGTCGGCAGCTGCATCATCGAGCCTGGCTCGAGCAGGGCCGCGGAGGCGAGCATCGGAACGGCGACAAGGCACACGGATGCGGATAGCTGGAGCGGTGTGATCTTATTAAGCAGTGGTACGGCGAGGAGCGTGAACAGAACCTCGCACAGCAGAATCCCCGCGGCATAGGGCACCGCGGCGAGCGGCGCGGACGTCGCGCCCGACACGACGACGATGCCAACCCCCACGACGACGGCTCCCGTGGCGGTCAGCGGACGCGCCGATGTCCGGTTCAGGATCGGGCCGACCACGGCCAGACTGATCGGAACCGCACCGACGACGGCGACCAGGAACGCGGGGTCGGCGCGCCTGGCGCCCTCGATGACGAACCAGTTGAAGGCGGCGAGGCCGGTCGCGGCGAGAACGATCAGCCGGGCCCACTCTCGTCGCGCCAGCCGAGGCAGGCGACCGTCGCGTGCGGCAAGGACGCCGAGCAGTGTGACAGCCGCAACGAGGTACCGCCACGCCTGCCCGGCCAGCACGGGATAGTCGACAAGAGCCGGCGACATCGCGACGGACGCGCCGACCAGGACCATCCCGGCGGTGCACGTGAGCGCGCCTCGCCGCGCGGATGACAGCGCCGCCGCTTGGGGCGAGCGACGGCGGATGGCGAGCTCGGTCACGTCGTCGACTCTCGTCGGCTCGCTGGCCTAGTGACAGAGCCAGCTCAGCAATGCTTGACTAGGCCAGTGGCTTCTCAGGCGGCGATGAACCTGGTCGAGCAGTGGGATTCCACCCCGCCGGCGGGCAAGGGCGCCTGGCTGCGCAGGAACCTGGTGGAAGCTATCCATACCGGTGTGCTCGGGGCGGGAATGTCGCTGCCAGGCGCCCGCGATCTGGCCGCGGCGGTCGGGGTTTCCCGCGGAACGGTCGATGCCGTCTATACGCAGCTGACCGATGAAGGTTTTCTGCGGCAGGCGGCCCGTCAGCGTCCGACGGTCGCCCGCACACCGGGTCTTCGGCCACCGGCGCTCGCTGCTCCAACCTCTGCGGCCCCACCCCCGTCGCCCGGTGTGCCAGACGCCAACCTGTTCCCCCATCGTGCGTGGGCGGCGGCCTCGCGTGTAGCACTGGGCGGCATCTCGACGCGTGACCTCGGCTATCCCGACGCGTCCGGACATCCTGTGCTACGTGCGGCGCTCGCGAGCTGGCTGACCCGAACGCGTGGGGTGTCGGCCACGCCCGATGCCATCCACGTGACGGACGGCGTGTCGCACGCCATGTGGTTGCTCGCCCACGCCCTGGACTCACCGGCGTGGGCCGTGGAACGACCCGGACCACTCGGGACACGGCACGTCCTCGGCCAGGTCGTTGGGTGTTTGCCCGTACGGGTCGATACCGCGGGCATGGTGCCTGGAGAGATTCCGGGGGAGGCCACAACCGTCCTCATCACTCCCGGCCACCAGTATCCAACCGGAACGATCATGCCGGCCGAGCGCCGTCGGGCCGTCGTCGATGCCTGTCGGACGGCTGGACGTTGGTTGGTGGAGGACGACTTCGACTCTCATCTGGCCGAGCCTGGTGTGGTGCCCGCGGCCATGCAGGCACTCGCACCCGACGGGGTAATCCTGATCGGTTCCCTCTCGAAGCTGCTCGCCCCGGCACTGCGGCTGGGGTGGGTCGTCGCCCCGCCCGACGTCATCGAACGGCTGCGCGCCCTGCGCCAGCGGACGGACCTCGGTGGAACGGTCACCACCCAGCTGACCGTCGCCGAACTGATCTCCTCCGGAGAGCTCGACGGTCATCTGCGGCGGGCCCGGCGCGAGTACCGGTTGCGCCGCGAGCGGCTTGCGGCCGCGCTGGAGCCGCGGTGGACACTGGCCAGCGCGCCGGTCGGCGTCTACGCGTTCGTCCCGACCAGCGCGCCAGATGACCTCGTCAAGCGGCTAACAGATAGGAACGTACCGTCGGCCGTCGTCGACGACCCCGACTGGGCCGGCGTGGTCGTCTCCGTCGCCGCCTTCCGGTAGCTACCACGCCGCTAAGGTCGTCGCAGTGGCGCGCTATGCGAGCGGTGCCTCGTTCGCCGGCAGCGCCTGGCTCGGTTCGATGCTTTCGGAGAGCACCGTCTCGTACACGCCGAGGACGCGTCGGGCCAACCGGTTCCAGTGGTATTTGGCGGCTTCGTGCGACGCGGCTGTTCCGAGCCGCGTGGCCAGCGCCGGATCGCGAAGAACCCTGGTCAGCGCGGCGGCAAGCGCCTCGGGATCACCTGGAGGCACGAGCAGGCCGGTTCGGCCGTGCTCGATGACCTGCGGGATCCCACCCGTGTCCGACGCGACGATCGGCAAGCCCGCCTGCATCCCCTCGAGCAGCGCCGTGCCGAGTTCCTCATATCTGGACGGCAGCGCCTGGGCATCCGCTGCCGGCAAGCGCGCAGCGACTTGTTCATGGGGTACGAAGCCGAGGAAGTGAACGCGCTCGGTTAGGCCGAGGCGGCGCGTGAGGCGTTCCAAACGGGCCCGATCGGGTCCGTCTCCAAGCAGCACCACGGAGACTCCAGGCATCCGCGCGGCCGCTCGCACAAGCACATCGACATGCTTCTGTGGGTGCAGCCGTCCGACAAAAATCACCCGTGGCCGCGTTATCGGTGCTAACGGATCGCCGGTAGCCCCCGCATCGTCCGGGAGCGAGCCGGGCGCAACACCGGATGGCACGACGTGGATCGGCGTCGCGACGCCGTCCGCCTGGATGAGCGCAGCCATCCGCGGAACCAACGTAATGATCGCATGCGCCGCCTGCTCGCCGCGGCGCTCGAGCCGGCCACCGAGCAGCTTCAGCACGGCCGAACGAGCATTTGTCACGGCGAGGGTATGCCGCACGCTCGTGTGAATGGTCAGGACAAACGGTCGCTCGTACCGGCGGGCGGCACGGAGTGCAAGCGGCACAATAGCCAGGTCTTCACCAAGATGAGCGTGGATCACATCGCTGTCCGCGGCAAGGCGGGGCAATAACCCCGCCGCCTGCCAGCTATAGAACTGCCGGCACTGCCGGATCGGCAAGCCGAGCCTGATCACTCTTCCGTAAGCGCCGAGAGCCTCCTCCCTTGGTGCTGTCGGTGGTCTCGTCGTCACGATGGTCTGCTGGACGCCAAGCACATCAAGCGACCGGCTCAGCTCGTACGCGTGGGTCTGCATTCCACCGATCGGGTCAAATCGTGCCGCCCGCCCAGTCAGCGCCGTCGGAGGTGACTGAAAGACCGAACACAGCCGTAACAACCTCATAGTCATCCGCCCTCTCTCGTCGCCGGGGGGAGTTCTCAGCCTGAGACACCGGCTCCATACGGGTCCTACGAAGGAGCACCGCGCATCCCGGGAATGGGCCGACTGCTCAAGTGCGCATACGGAGAACTTCCGTTGACGCCCCGGTAACCATCTCGCGCCTTGGTTACCAATTGGTGAATGACTCGGTCGCGATAGATAACGAATCGTTGGCGATGGTCGCCGAACCGCTGACCAAGCCACTTTTCGCTCCGGGCTCGAAGCGACGTTGCCGTCGGGACCAAGCTGCGTATCACCTCGACCGATGGCACGAGCGACTACGCCATCGTCGGCCTCGCCCGCCCGCCCCAGGCAGGCGCATGGCAGGGGACGGTCCTCGTCACCGACGCGCTCGCCGAACGGCTGTCCGCCGACCCGGCGCGAGTCGACCCGCTCGGAGTGTTTCGTTCAGCCTCGCCATTGCCCACTCCACCATCCCCTACCTGCCCTGGGAGGTGATCGCTGGCATCCTCGCCGGTGCTACGGTCCTCGGCCTCGGTGCTACCGAGCTATCAACGCGGAACACCCTTCGGCGGGACCCGGCCGCGGTGCTCCAGGCCCTGTGAGAGTCAGGCTGGAAACCCGTAGCGTCCGTAAAGGCGTACGAACCGGGCGGGGGTGAGGATCTGACGACTCTCTAGCCCGTGGCCCGAGCGCTGGAACAGCACGACCTCCTCGTATCCGCCCGGACCGATCGGTTGTACAAGACGACCGTTCGGTCGAAGCTGCTCAACAAGTGGCGCCGGAACTTTGGGGAAGGCAGCCGAGACAATGATGGCGTCATAAGGGGCGCGATCGGGCACGCCGCCGCTGCCGTCACCGATGCGCAGATCGACGTTCGCAATTGCGAGCTTGGCGAGGCTGCGGCCCGCCTGCTCAACCAGGTCCGGCCAGCGCTCGATGCTGACCACCGTCGCCGCGAGTCTCGCCAGCAGCGCGGTCTGGAAGCCCAAGCCGGTACCTACCTCCAGCACGTGTTCATGCCCGGCGAGCTCAAGGCTTTCGAGCATCCTCGCGGACAACGACGGCTGGGTGGTCACCTGTCCATGCGCAATGGCCACGGGCTCGTCGCAGTAGGCGATCCGAGCGTGCCTGGCGGGGACAAACTCAGCCCGGGGCGTCCGGCGAATTGCCTCGATGACCCGTTCGTCGACAACGCCGGTCGCCCGGACTGCACTCAACAGATCCTCGAGAGACGGAGCGCCCGTCATCGTCGCCTCAACACCGTGCCCGCAGCCAGCACGGCGGGTGGGGTCGCGCACCTCTAGACCTACGGGATCGACGCATCCCACTCGTGCAGGTCGCCGGCGTCCACCGCCTGCTGGAGCGGGTCCATGGTCCCGGTCCCCTTGTCCGCGCCGAACACCGCGCTGCGCCAGCCACACGAGCACACCGCCTGTACGGCACCCTCGCCCACCTCATGGACTGTCGTGTGGTGCTCCACGCCACCGTTCCCTGCAGATGGATGACGTCTCCACCGGGCCAATGACATCGTACGGCCAGGGCGCCCGGCTCGGCGGTGTCGGCGTCACTACGCTGAGATGAGCTGGAAAGCTCGAGGCCCGCCTGATCACTAAGGGATCCCGGATGGTTGATCGCACGAGCGACAATAAGCAGTCAAGCTCGGTCAACGCAGAGCCCGAACGGGACGCAGGTACCCAAGAACGACTGCTGGAAAAGCTTGACGAGGCCGAGTGCCTCCGGCTGATTTCGCCCGGCGGCGTGGGCCGGATCGCCTTCGCCAACAGGTTCGGGGTTGCGGTCCTTCCGGTCAACTACCAGCTGCATGAGGGAACCATCGTGTTCCGCACGGCGCAGGACAGCCCGATGGGCGAGGATCTGCGCACCGGCATAGCCGGCGCCGAATTCAAGGTGGCCTTCGAAATCGACCAGATCGACCTGGCCGCGCGGGAAGGATGGAGTGTTCTCATCCAGGGTGCGGCCCACCATGTGGATTCTGAGGCCGAGCGAGCTGCGGTAGTACGCTCCGGAGTCGAGCCTTGGCCCGGCGGGCGAAGAGAGCACTTTGTTCGGATCATCCCAAGCCACATCACCGGCAGACGTATCCGGCGACCTGATAAGGCGCTCCCGACGTAGCCAGCCAATCCGCCTTCTCAGGCTCTTGCCATGCCCTCCAGGCCATGACCCGAGCGCAACCTGATCCGTCAAGCCACCGTCCGCGGGATCGTGCATTGCGCTCATGTGAAAGGCCTGGAACGCGCCGGCTGAGCCGTCCGTTCCGCAGGTAATGGACCATCATGCGGAGCTTCCTTGCGACGCTGCCTTCCTAAGCGTGTGGCAATAGGCGGTTCGGGAATGTCAGCACTACCTTTGAGCGCCCTAGGGCCGATCTTGGTTCTGCTCGCAGTTCTTGCAACAGACGTCTGGGTCTACGGGGACGCGAAAGCCCAAGATGAACGCGGCACTCCCGCCGTCTTCTCGTTTGGAACTTTCGATATCGATACGCCCGCTGCATGGCTCCTTGGCTGCCTGCTGCTGTGGATCGTGTTCTTCCCTCTGTACCTGAGCAGGCGCAGGTGAGCAAAGCGCGGCAGTGAGGACGACCACGCGTCCCGCATGACCGCCCTAGCGGTGCGAAGGTGGCGGGTCGGTCAGGGTGACTGATCACTATCGGTCTGAGCGCTGCCTGCCGTTGGGAGCAGATCTTCCGCCACCGGAAGGGTGACCGCGGGAGCGGGTTCAGCCTTTGCCCGACCGGAGCGGCGCCGCAGGATGATCTCGGTGAAGACGCGCTCGTAGCCCTCCACCATGCGCTCCGGGGTGAAGTTCTCGACCACGTGACGACGGCAGTCCGCCGGATCGAGCCGACCGACCTCCCGTAGGGCATCGGCGAGTTCGGCTGGCTCATCTCGGACGAAGCCCGTCACGCCGTCCACAACGAGCTCGGGCACCGCGCCTCGTCCCAGCGCGACGACCGGGGTACCCGAGCCCATAGCCTCGATCACGACGATTCCGAACGGCTCGTCCCATTGGATCGGGAACAGCAAGGCTTGGGCATTCGCCAGCAATTCGCGCTTCTCGTCTCCGCCGATCTCGCCGATCCACTCGACGTCGGGGCCGAGCCGTCGCTGGATGTGCTCGGCGAAGAACTCTTCCTCTGCGGGTTCTGCGCACTTGCCGGCCAAGAGAAGCCGCCGGCCCGCGGTCCGGCTGGCGTCGATTGCCAGCTGCGGAGCCTTCTCTGCGCACATGCGTCCCAGGAAGAGGACATAGTCGTCCTTCTGATCCGCGTACATCAAGTCGTCTGGATCAACGGCGTTGTGCACGGTCGCCCGCCAGGGCAGGTCGGGCGAAAGCCGGCGTTGCGAATCTGAGATGGCGACCAGGCCGACCCACGCGCTGATCGCTCGGAGATACTCGCCCCACTCGGTGCCCATGGGCCCATGCGCCGTGACCACGGTCGGTGCCCGCCGACCGGGAGCCATGAGCGGACCGGCCAAGGTGTGATCATGGACGATATCGACTTCCAGGCGCTCGAGGGTGCGTCCCACGAGCGCCGAATGCAAGATCTCTGGCAGTGGATCGCCAAGCCGATCGGACTGCGGTTCGCGGTAGGTCGCAACGAAGTCTGCGCCCGTCCGGTCACGTCCCGCTCCCAACAGGGTGACGTCATGACCACGTTCGACGAGCCCATCGGTCAACTGGGCGAGCATGAGCTCGATCCCGCCATAGCCCTCAGGCGGTACCTCGAAGAACGACGGTGCCACGACAGCAATCCGCAACGGCGGTTGGTGTTGCATGATCGCCGTCCCCCCGTCCGCAGTCAAGCCTGGGTGCGAGCCTGATTACCCGGTCAGCCCGGTCTCATGCAGGCTGCTCAGGGGTCGACGCGGCTCGGTGATCAGTTCCAACCCTTGGGGAAGGCCGGCGATCCGGGCGATTCCACTGTGGGCGACATCCACCGAAATGCGTCCGCGGCCCAGCGGGACGTTGTCCAGGCGAAGCGGGCCGAAGCCATCGGGCAGTGCAGGAGCGAGCCACGCCTTTCCGTGCGGAACCCACGGGTCGAAGCGCAATAGCGTCCGGAGCAACTGAACCGGCGCGGCCGACGCCCAAGCCTGTGGCGAGCACGACGTGGGGAACGGCACGGGGAGCGGGTACTCAGATCGGTCAAAGCCGCAGAACAACTCCGGCAGGCGGCCGCCGAACGCGTCGGCCGCATCGAACAGTGCGGCGGCGACCCGTTGCGCCTCATCGACGAAGCCATAGCGCATCAGTCCCGCCGTGACGATGGCGTTGTCATGTGGCCAGACCGACCCGTTGTGATAGCTGATCGGATTGTAGGAGCCCATTGTCGAGGAGAGCGTACGGATGCCCCAGCCGCTGAACATTTCAGACGACATCAGCCGCTCGGCGATCAAAGGCGCCTTGTCCTCGTCGACGATTCCGGTCCAGAGACAGTGGCCGATGTTGGACGTGAGCGAATCGACCGGACGCTTCTCTCGATCCAGTGCCATCGCGTACCACCCGTGATCGGGCAACCAGAACTGATCGTTGAAGGCCTCCCGTAGGCGAGTTGCCCGCTGCACGCATCGCTGCCGGGTCTCCTCGTCGCCGCTCTCCCAGGCGAAGTAGGCGCGGGCAAGGAACGCGGAGTAGACGTAGGCCTGGACCTCACAGAGAGCGATGGGCGGCTGCGCCAATGTGCCGTCCGCGTACGTCACCGCGTCGTGCGAGTCCTTCCAGCCCTGGTTGGCCAGACCGCGATCGGTCGCTCGTTGGTACTCCACGAACAGGTCGCCATCGCGGTCGCCGTACTCGACCAGCCACTCGATGGCGCGATCGGCGTGCCCGAGCAGGGCATCGACCTCCTTGGTGTCGAGTCCCCAGCGGCGGAGCTCGCCGAGCAGGACGACGAAGAGCGGCGTGGCATCGGCGGTCCCGTAGTAGATCGTGCTTCCGCCAATGGCGGGACCGGTCATGGGGCCAAGCCGAACCTCGTGCAAAATGCGGCCCGGCTGCTCCTCGGAGACTGGATCTGTCTTGCTGCCCTGCAGTCGGGCGAGGGTCTTCAGCGTGCCGAGCGCGAGGCTCGGGTCGATCGACAGCGCCATATAAGAGGTGATGAGCGAGTCACGTCCGAACAGCGCCATGAACCAGGGCGCGCCGGCCGCGACCGCGGACGTGTCAGGGTGCTCCGGGTCGAAGATCCGCAGTGCCCCTAGATCCTGCCAACTTCGGTACAGAGTCCGCGCGAGGCCTTGGTGGGGCGTTCGCACAACGGGCGATGACTCCCGCCATGCTCGGGACCGCACGGCCGGCGCCGTTTCCTCCAGTGGCCGGTCGGTTGGGAATGGCGGGCTGAGCTCCTGCCCATTGATCAGCGGTATCACCTGGATCACGGTCTGCCACGTGCTCCGCGGTGGGACGACTGTGCGCACTGTGAGTCCGTGCGCGGCGGCCGTCGCGTCGGAGCAGACGACCCGCACGCCTCGGCTCATCCGGGATTGACCGTAGTGGCGCCACAACCTGAGGGCACGGTCCTCGACCTCGGCCTCGGGAGCTGTCAGGTCGCCGACCCAGCCCTCTTTTACCTGGAACAGATCGGCGAAGTCGGAGTCGACCGTGAGATCCAGGCGAACTGCGGCGGGCTCCGTCCCGAGATTCTCGAGGGCGACGTTTTCCCGCAGGCCCTCACCGACAAAGCGCTCTCGGCGGACGAGGAGGGTGCTCTCGTGGAGACCCGGACGTGGTCGAGCCCGCCCGACGAAGGTCGCGAAGTACGGCTCGGTGGACATCACAGCAAGCGACTGAATGGCTGCGCCGTCCACCATCAACGACCATCGCGACAGTACCCGCGTGTCACGGACGAACACGCCCTGCGAGGTTCCGGGCGTGATGTCCCCGTTCGGCTCGCAGACGCAGAAGGACGAGCCATCGACGAGGGTTACCCAAGCGGTGCCGATGCTCGCCGGTTCGAGCACGGCTGAGCTTTCGGTCATGCGTCGATTCTCCCGAACTGGATCTACGACCTGGTCGCCTGAGGCGCGCTCCACATGATTTCAGCGACCACCCACTCGCCTTCAAGCGGGCACTCGTGAGAAGGGCGAGGAGGCCGAGGGCCCGAAGCTGGAACGCGGGATACCGGCAGGAGCGCGACCGGATGACCGGGCCGCGCCCCTAGCGCCGGTACGTCCCAGCTCAGGCAGTCTCTTCCGTCGGTTCGGGGACGATCGAACCGTGGGACCGGGCCGGCTCGAGCTCGATCTGCTGCGTTGTTGCCCGCGGGAAGGCGATCGCGGCGGTCAGCGCGCCCAGGGCGGCGACGATGGATATCACCCAGAACGCGGCGTGGAAGGCATTCGCCATCGCTAGTCCGCGGGCCGCCGGGTCGTCGGCGCCCGCAATCTCGGCGGCCCGGGTGACGAGGACGGTCGACACGGCGGCCACGCCGACGGCGCCGCCGATCTCGCGCAGGGTTTCGACCAGCCCGGACGCGAGACCGGTCATAGTGTGCGCGACACCGGACAGCGCGCCGATCTGTGCTGACGGAGCTGACAAACCGCCCCCCACGCCGGCCAGGAGCAGCGCTGGCAGCAGGTCGGTTGCGTAGTTCCCTCCAGGTTGAATCCGCGTCAACAACAGTGCGGAGATGGCGAGAAGCGAGAGGCCCGCGACGAGCAGACGCCGCACACCCACGACCACGACGAGCTTGGCTCCGGTGATCGCGGCCGCGAAGAACGACGCTGCCGTTGTGGCCAGCCAGGCGACGCCGGTCTGGGTCGGCGAGTAACCGAGTACCTGTTGCATCAGCAGTGAGCCGAGGAAGATGAAGCCGAAGAGCGCTCCGAAGATGAAGAACGCGGACAGGTTCGCCGCGACCAGCGTGCGGTTGCGCACTGCCGAGCCTGGCACCAGCGGTGACCGGGACCGCGCTTCGATCCGCACGAAGGCGGACAGCATCACGACGGACACGGCGAACAGTCCGACCGTCGATCCGGAACCCCAGCCGGACTCCGCGCCGCGGTTGAGCGCGTAGACGAGGAGGAGCAGGCCTCCGGTCACGGTGACCGCGCCGGCGAAGTCGAAGCGTTCGCTCCGGCGGCGGTCGCGAGCGTCGAGGGGCAGGACGATGGCCGCCATCGCGATGAGAAGAACGCCGATCGGAACGTTGATGAAGAAGACCCAGCGCCAGCCTGGGCCGTCGGTGAGCAGACCACTTGCGATTACGCCGACCGACGCCGAAATCCCGGCGGTGGCGCCGAAGAGCCCGAGCGCGCGGTTGCGCTCGGCGCCTTCCGGGAAGGTCACGGCGAGGATCGAGAGGGCGGCCGGTGGGAGAAGCGCCGCCCCGAGGCCCTGCAGGGCACGGGCGCCGATCAGGAGCCCGGCGGATCCCGCGATGCCCGCGAGCAGTGAGGCGGACGAGAACAGGGTCAATCCCGTCAGGAGCATGCGACGGCGCCCCATGAGGTCGGCCAGCCTGCCGCCCAACAGCAGGAAGCCGCCCAGTATGAGGCCGTACGCGATAACGATCCATTGCACAATGCCCTGCTCGATGCCGAGATCCTGCTGGATCGATGGCAGGGCAACATTCACGATCGCGATATCGAGCACGACCATGAACTGCGCCGCGCAGGCTAGTACGAGGATGATTCCTTTGCTGGTGTGTGTCTTGCTTTGCATGATGGACTCATTTCCGATCTCGATGGGCGTGCGCGCGTTGCAGTTCCAACTCACAGATGGGCGGGGCGGTACCTCGATGGTTCCGGCCCCGCGCGCCGGAGCTTAGAAGCGGCTTCGATCGCGTCGCCGCTTGGCGTCTTGGACGACCTCGTAGGTGAAAAAGGCAACGTCGCCCCCGACGATCTGGGTGTCGACGAGACGGATGGGTTTCTTGTCGCTGGTCTCGCCGAAGAGGCGTTCGCCGGCCCCGAGCACGACGGGGAAGATCTTCAGCCGGAGCTCGTCGACCAGGTCGTGCTCCATCAGCGTGCGTACGAGCTGGAAGCTGGCGGGGACGACGATTTCCCCGTTGAGCTCGTGCTTCAGCTTCGAGACCTCGGTAAGCACGTCGCCCTTGAGCACCGTCGAGTTGTTCCAGGCGGGATGTTCGAGCGTCGAGGACACGACATACTTCGGCATGCTGTTCAACCTGTCCGCCAACTCGCCACTCCGGGATGGCCACCGCGCGGCGAACCACTCGTAGCTGCGCCGTCCCAGCAGCAGCGCCTCCGCGCCGAGAGCCTCGTCGAGCGCGAGCTTGTTGAGCTGTGGGCGGTCCTTGATCCGACCCACCCAGCCGCCGTGCTTGAAGTCTTCGTCACCGGCCGGGTCTTGGATGACTCCGTCGAGCGTGACGTTCTCGCTGATTACGATCTTTCCCATTCGAGTCTCCATTGGTTGGCGTTGTCAGAGCCACCGATGTAGGCGCCGCGAGATCCGGAAAGTGGGCGCTCACCGACCGCCCAGTTCGCCTGCGGGCTCGCGTCTATACACGATGGAAGTGCGACACAGTGCGAGAAGAGCCGACGGGAGGTGGAGTGGTGACGGCCGACCTGCTGGCCAGGGCGCGGGCTGGAGACGGCGAGGCGTTCCGGGCGCTGACCGAGCCGTACCGTCGGGAGCTGCAGGTGCACTGCTACCGGATGCTCGGATCCTTGCAGGATGCCGAGGACGTCCTGCAGGACACGCTGCTGGCCGCCTGGCAGGGCCTGGGCGGGTTCGAGGGGCGCGCGTCGGTCCGCACCTGGCTGTACCGGATTGCCACCAACCGGTGTCTGAGCGCGCTGCGCGCCGCCAGCCGCCGCCCGGCCAAGGAGTGGGACATGCCCGAGGTTGAACCGCCCGAACCGACCCGGGTCGGGGAAGTCGTGTGGCTCGAGCCGTATCCCGACACGCTCCTGGAGGGCGCGATCGACGCGCCTTCTGGACCCGAGGCCCGTTACGAGCAGATGGAATCCATCTCCCTGGCCTTCGTGACCGCGCTGCAGGTGCTGCCGCCGCGCCAGCTCGCCGTGCTCATCTTGCGCGACGTCCTCGGATACCACGCCACCGAGGTGGCTGACATGCTCGACTCGACCGTCGAATCGGTCAACAGCGCCCTCAAACGGGCCCGCGCCAGCCTGCACCGCCGGCTGCCGCCGACCGGTGAGCGCGAAACGGCTCCCGCCCCGGGCTCACCCGCCGAGCAGGCGCTCGTGGCGAAGTTCGTCCGCGCCTACGAGTCTGGGGATCCAGACGCGCTGGTCGGCCTGCTCACCGACGACGTCTTCCTCTCCATGCCCCCGATTCCCCTCGAATACCAGGGCCGCGACGTCGTGACCCGGCTGTTCGCCAGCATCTTCGCCTCGGGCCGCAGGGTTGACCTCGTCCCGACGCGAGCCAACGGTCAGCCGGCGTTCGGGGCCTACCTGCGCGCCCCGACGGGCATCCGCCATGGTGCCGGCCTGTTCGTCCTCACCCTCACCGGTGACAGGATCTGCGCATTCACCCGCTTCGACAGCAGCGTGCTCCCCTGGTTCGGGCTGCCCCAATCGCTCCCCAGCCGATAGCCAGCCGCGCTCACCTGATAGGTAGTGACTGGCGGAATCGGAAGACGTCGCCGGGATCGTATCGAACCTTGACCGCGAGCAGCCGATCATAGTTCGAGCCATAGTAGGCATGGCCCCAGTCATCGAGATCGGGATCGGGGAAGTTCGGGAATACGCCACCCGTCCCAAACGGATGCACCGATGCCCAGGAACTGCTGGCCCAGCTTTGGGCGGCCGCCTGCTTGCCGCCGTCCGCATTCGCTGTGATGGACGCCGCGTGCTTGATCCAGAAGAGCGGTTTCCGATGGACGAAGGCGGTGGCGTCGGCCCGGACGCGGTTATAGGCGCCACCCCACGGCGAGAAGTCCAGCTCGCGGGTCTGACCCGCGACCCGGTCCGCCGTGATGCGTTGCAGCAGCGTTGAGATCGCTTCGGGCGGGATCGGGCGCGCGAAGAACTCCGACTTGATGACTTGGATCGCTCGAGTGGCCGGCTCGGCGCGCGGCTCGTCGAGCCGCTCGCCTGCTCGGCCGGCCCAGTACCTCAGCGTCTGCTCATAGGAAGGCATCTCCTCGAGGAACTCGGTGCTCGGATCGGTGCCGACCCCAGCGGCCAACTCCTCCAGCTGCTCACGCGCGTCAGATCCGGCACCGATCATCGTGCCGTACACCTCGACCGTCGGGGCGCCATCGGGATCAGCGCTCGCGGAGATCGCCATGCTTGCCGCCAGCGCGTCGGGCGCACCCGGGCTCCACGCCATCCACGCTTGCGCGACGGCCGCCGCGCTCGCGAAAGGCCACGTCAGATGGAACGTGCTGGCCCGCGGGGCGGGGACCGGACGGAACACGAGGTCGGTGACCACACCGAAATGGCCGGTCCCGGCGCCGCGGAGCGCCCAGAACAGCTCGTCGTCGTGTCCCTCGTCGCAGTCGATCGTCCGGCCGTCGGCCAGAACGATCCGCGCGCTAACAAGACGGTCGGAGGTGACGCCGCACATCCGTCCCAAAATGCCGAGGCCGCCGCCCAGCGTCAGACCAGCGATCCCCACCGAGGGGCACGTCCCGCCCGCAATCGTGAGCCCGTGGCCGATCATCCCCGAGTACACCTCGCCGAGCGTCGCGCCGGAACCGATCCGAGCCAGGCCGTCCGCGACAGCGACGGAGCGCATCGGCGAGACGTCGATCAGGACTCCCGGCGTTGTGGAGCGGCCGGCGAAGCAGTGCCCGCCGCTCCGCACCGCCGTCCGGAGATCGTGACGGCGGATGAACGCGATCGTCTCGGCGACGTCTCCCGCCGACGTGCACCGCGCGACGCCCACTGGCGTCACGTCGTCGAATCTCGCGTTGGATTGCTTCGGCAGGCGGTCGAAGGCGACCGTGTCGGCGACGAGCACCTCGCCGTCGATTGCGCGTTCGAGCTCAGCCAGCCGCGCCTTCACGAGCGGCGCGGAGGAAAGCCCGGGAGGATGGGTCATCGCACCTCTCGCCGGATTTCTTGACGGCCAGACGTGATCGAGCATAGGTACGAACGCAGGCGCTGGCTTGAACGTTTCGGCCATCCGTGGTGGCGCCTCGAAGAGCCTCGGTCGCCTACGATGGACGTCGTTGCCGGACTCGGCGGGCAGCCTGAAGGGACCGAGCGTGCGGGGTGAAGACGGGCAGTTCTATCGGGAACGGCCCGCGGTCGCGCCCCTCGCCGACCTCGTGTCAGCGACGTGCATACAAGGGGTGTCCGCGCAGGCGGATCCATACATCAACCGCTCGATTCCGAACGGATCGGTGGAGATCTGGTGTGAGATCGGGTCGGCCCCGACCGTCTGCGGCCCGCTGACCGGCCCGATCGTGCGGACGCTCGGTCCCGGTTCGACGCTGGTCGGTGTCCGGTTCCGGCCGGCGGCGTCTGGAGTAGCGCTTGGCCTGCCTGCATCTGAGTTGGTCGATTCGGTCATCGGGCTGGGCGAGATCTGGGGTCGAGCCGGCCACGAGATCGGAGAGAAGATCGCCGAGGCAGCGTCGGCCGAACAAGCCGTAGCTGTGTTGGAGGCTGGGATCCTCCGACAAGTCGCCGATGGCGCCGATGTGGACCCGGCCGTGAGCCAAGCTGTCCAGCTCCTGCAGCCGCGAGACAGCGGAGGCATGCGGATGTTGACTTCCGCCCTGCAGATCTCGGAGCGCCAACTCCGCCGTCGCGTCGTAGCCGGACTCGGCTACGGGCCGAGGGCGCTGCATCGGATCTGGCGGCTCCAACGCTTCCTCGCCGTCGCCCAAGTGCCGAGGGAAGCTGGTCGTCGAAACCTCGCCGTGATCGCCTCGGATGCTGGGTACGCGGACCAAGCTCACCTCGCGAGGGATTCATCGCGACTAACCGGTCTCACACCCACGGTGCTCCTGGAGAACATCAGGGAGCAGTGCGGTCCCACCCACCACCATCTGCCTTGGCACCTTCCGCTGCTCGAAGGCATCGAGCGGTCGCGGCCCCGCTACCTACACTCTCCAGGTTCGATCGACTTCTCGGTAACGATCGATCATTGAGGCTCTGGTTAGGGATACGCGCCGGGTCGATCGACCGGGCACCGCCTGGATCGATCGCGAACGAAGAGTTGAGCAGGTCTGGAGAGTGCAAGTGGAGGTCCGGTCGGCCAGCCGTGCTACTGGGGCTGCCAGGATCGATCAACTCCCGGTGGCGATCGATCGTTGAGACTCCGGCGGCTCGATGGCCACCATCGATTTGACGGGCTATCCGCTCAGACCACCTTCGGCCTGTGGGGTTCGGGAAGGTCACCGATCGAGGCGGGCGCCAGTATGTTCAGCGCCGACGCCCGCCGCGACGACGAATGCGATCCCCGCTGTTGATCCCCATCCGGGTATTTGATGGAGGGCGAGCAGACCGATGACGAGAGCGATCGCGGGCTCAAAGCTCATCAGCGTGCCAAAAGCAGCGGTGGTGAGCCGGCGCAGGGCGAGCAGTTCCAGCGTGAACGGGATCACGGGCAGTAGCACCGCGATGCCCAGACCGGTCAGAAAAACTGGCCAGGTGAGGTGGCCAAAGACGGACGGCCCGGCGGCGCCGGTGGCGATGAGGCCCGCGACCGGCATAGATACGGCTAGTCCATGAAGACCGGAGACCCCGTCGCCGACGCGTTGGGTCAACACGATGTAGGCCGCCCAGCACGCAGCGGCGGCGAGGGCGTACGCGACGCCGGCTGGGTCGGCGGTGCCCTGCCACGGTTGGGTAAGCAACAGGACTCCGGCTGCGGCCGGTAGCGGCCATAGCTTTGCTCCCACCACGACCGCGCGCGAAGGCCACGCACAGCGGGCCGAGAAACTCCATTGCGCTAGCGGTACCGAGCGGCAGCCGAGCGACCGCGGCCATGAACAGCATGGTGAGGCCGGCGGTAACGCCGCCGAGCGCCACGCACGCGAGAAGGCCGTGCCGGGTGAACCTGGACGGCCGGGGCCGGACCCTCGATGCGCGAGGTCGCTGATGAGCTGGGGATCACGACATCGACGGTGTCGCAGCAGATCGCTGCGCTGGCCAGTGAGGTCGGCGTCGCTCTGATCGAGCCTTACGGCCGACGAGTGCGGCTGACTCCGGCAGGACGGCGGCTCGCTGATCACGCGGTGACGATCCGCCGATGAGGACGTCGTACGCACCATCGCCTCGATGGCGGGCTACGAACCGCGCATCACCCACCGCGCCGATAGCCTCGAACTCGTCCAAGACTGATAGTCGCTGGTCTGGGGATCGCGCTGCTGCCGGCCGACCAACCCACGTTGCGCGACATTCGCCTGCTCCGTCTGGTCAACCCGGACGCGACCTTGCGGTCGTACGCCCTTGTCCGGCGTGGCCGCGCGGCCTGGCCGGCCCTCGCTCTGGTTCTTGATCTTCTCACCGCCCGCGCGGAAATCGACCGCGCTGCCGAATAACTCGGTGCGGTAGAGCCTTCGTACTCACCAGCTCAAGTGGCGAACAGGCAGTCGCCTTCCGGCCAGTCCTCTCCGTTGAACGGAAGCGGGAAGGGATTCGCGTCCAGCGCCTCGTCGAAGGTCGGGAACCACGGACAAGCGAGGCCAAACCTGACGAAATGGACCCAGAGCGTCTGGGATCCGGCCTGGTCAGTGACGATCAACTCCTGCTGTGCGGCAAACGTGGAGCCATCAGCCTGCCGGAACACGACGGTACCTCGGGCGACCTGTGTGACGTCTTGGCAGATGTCGGCTGGGAACCAGTCGGGGCAGGTCCAGGAGATCGTTATATCTGCTCCGTGGAAGTCGCCCTCGGTGGTGTCCCAGTGGAAGTTCAGGTCCGGCTGAGGCACTTTGTCGTAGTGGCAGGTCCACCCTCGCCCCTGGAGACATGTCAAGCGCTCGTGCTCCGGTGCGGGATTCGACTGATCTGGATTCAGCCTGTGCCACTGAGTGGTCAGGCCGGGCCGTTCGCTTGAAGGCGGGCTCGCAGCCGCTCCCGTCGCGTTTGCGAGCGAGCCTCCAAGGGCCAAAGCCAGGGCCGCAGCAAACACTGCCATGTGTTGACGCATTTCAAGCCTCCCCCAATTGAGCATCGGCGCGAGCAAGCCACCATGGCCGAACGGCTCGCCCCCGTGCGCCGGCGTCTTCCCCCACTCCCGTTCGTGCCAGCCGCCGGGACGAATGCCCGTCGTGTCCGGCGCTTCGAAGTGGACACTAGACCCCGCACGGGACGCTGACAACGAGCCAGTACGCCGAGTGCGCCGGCCCGCCGAGCGTGCCGGCCCACCCGCAGCATCTCTGCCGAGGAGCCGCCTAGCCTTCCGTCCTGGCCGGACGCCAGACGGCTGCGCGGCCAGGCCGCCGCATCATGGTGACCGATGGGCCGTCGTTAGGTTCCAATGCGGCGTTCCCCAGCGGCGGTTGCGCCTTTAATGCGGCGGCCCTCCAGCGGCGGACGGGATTGCACTTGGTGCACCGCGAACCAGTTCTGCCGCTGTGTCGAGGACCTTCTCTTGCTGGTCGCGCCGACGGGCGACGTCGGGGAGTGACTGCGGTCGGTTCTTCTCGAAGAATGCCCCGCTCGGCAACGGGGTAGCCGATTCTGTAGCCAGCCAGATCGGGCCGCGCGCTGCCTTCGCCGCCGGTTGGCGTCGCTGGAAGAAGCGGACGATCGGCCAGATGGGCCGCCAGAAAGGCACGGCCTCCGGCGTGAGCGCAGCCGTCCCCGGTGTCCAGGCCGCGCCCGGGTTGACGGCGTTCACTGTCACTCCGCTGTCCTCGAGCTCGCGCGCGAGTGCGACAGTCCAGATCAAATTGAGCAGCTTCGCACGCGCGTGCGCTCGGATTCCGACATAGCGCTCCTCCAACTGCAGATCACGCAGCGGATCACCTTTCCACATCTTGAAAGCGGTTGAGTTCATATTCACTACGCGCGCCGGTCCGCTCGAGAGGAGCAGCCGGCGAAGCCCGTCGGTAAGCGCGTACGGGCCGAGAAAGTTCAGCGCGAGCGACGCCTCGAAGCCGTCCTCGGTTTGCTCCCGATGTGAGAACACGCGTCCAACGTTGTTCACGAGGACGTCGAGCCGATCGAGGCGCTGATCGAGGCGCGCGGCGAGGCCCTGGTTGCCGCCGACCGTCAGGTGGTCGACCGCGATGAACTCGACGCTGTCGTGTCCGGCCCGCCGGCGCAATTCGGTCACCGCCGCGGCTCCATGCTGCTCGCTACGTCCGGTTACAACGACCTGCATGCCGCGCTTCGCGAGTGCACCTGCGATTTCGAGGCCAATGCCTGCCGTCCCGCCAGTGACCAGTGCCCTTGCCTCAGTCATCGGCTTTATCCTTTCCGTCAGGGTCCCTGCGGCGACGCGTTTCGGCTTTGCTAACCAACGGCCCCAGTAAACTTCTAGCCACTATACGCTGCTCGTGCTCGGGCCAACGGGCTGGGGCAGCGTAAGAAGCAGCGAACGCGCCAGGTTGCGGAGACCGATCTACAGCTGTTCGCGGAACGCGGCTTTCGACAAAGTGACAGTCAGCGAGATCGCGCGTGAAGCGGCGGTCTCGGAGAAGATGGTGTTCGACTGCTTCCGTACAAAGGAGGCGCTCGCTCGACCTGCAGGCGGATTCGGTTCTTATGCGGTCCGCGCGGGATGACCAGGCCGGCGCCTTTACGCCTCCACTGGACGGTAAGTTTGCAGCCACTGCATAGAGGGGGAGAGGTGAGAGGTGTCCGTCGAGCACGTGGGGCTCCGTGAACGCAAAAAGGAGAAGACCAGGCAGCTGATCGCCGAGACCGCACGGCGATTGTTCGTCGAGCGTGGGTTCGATGGGGTCTCGGTCGTCGAGATCGCTCGCGCGGCTGACGTCGCCGAGAAGACCGTCTACAACTACTTTCCGACGAAGGAAGACTTGGTCTACAGCGGTATGGAGGCGTTCGAGGAGAAGCTGCTCGGGGCCGTCCGCGAGCGCCGGCCCGGTCAGTCCGCGCTCGGAGCCTTCGCCGAGTTCATGGAGGCTACGTACGGGGTGCTCGCGGAGCGGACGGCAACGGGGGAACTGAAGACGATTACCCGCGTGATCACCAGGAGCCCGTCCCTGCTGGCCCGAGAGCAGCAGGTGTTCGCGCGCTACACGGCCGCGCTTGCTGCCCTACTCGCCGAGGAAACCGGAGTCGGGGCCGACGACGTCCAGCCCTGGGTTGCCGCCAACGCGCTCATGGGCGTTCACCGAGCGGTGCTTGACTACGTGCGCCGCCGGACACTAGCCGGCGCCCGGGGGGTGCGGCTCGCACGCGAGGTCGATGTGCAGACGAAACAGGCGCTCGCCACACTCGCCCATGGCCTCGAGGACTACGCCGTCAAAGGACCTCGAGAAAGCAGGACGACCGCCGGCTAACCACGCTAACGAGGCGGGCAACTGCAGGTGACTCGGCGGTCGCCCCTGCGCCCGTCCGTTGGTTACGTATGTCGGCTACGCCAGCAACGTGTGCGCGCGTAGCCGTACTCGTCGCGTCACCCCGCCACGAGCGTTGACGTCGGCTGGGCCTGGCGAGCGAGTAGCAGAAGGAGCTCGAGGGCGGTGCGTTCCATCCGTCCGTGGGGGTCGTAGCCGGGATCGTAGGAGGCCAAGGTGGCGGAGCAGATTGGAATCTTCTCGGCGACCCGGTGAACGACCTGATGGATCTCCTCGGCGGACAGCCCATCCGGTACCGCGTAGCCATTGGCGGGGGCTATCGCGGGGTCAAGCACGTCCAGGTCGACGTGGATGTGCACTCGGTCGACCTTGCCGGTCAGGTTGCCGGCTGTGTGCGAGACCGCTCCGGCGTCCCTGGCGTCGGCTGGCGGCAGCCAGGCGATGAGCGAGTCACGTAGGGCTGGCTCCTCCGCCTTGTCCAGGCTGCGGGCGCCGATCAGGGCGACTCGATTTTCCGGCAGTGGGCGGAAGCCGGGAACCGTGGAGGTGACAGCCTGCCAGCAGCGACCCACAATCATCGCCAGTGCGTGTCCATCCAGAAATCCGCCGGCATCGATGTCGGGGGTATTGAAGTCCCCATGTGCATCCAGCCACACCAAACCGAGACGTGACTCCTCAACGGTCATTCCGGCCAGCACGCCGAGGCTTGTATTGCAGTTGCCGGACAGCAGGATGGGCACGTGTCGAGCAGCGCGAGCGGCCATGACCTCGGCGGCGACGAGCCGCTGGATTTCGAAGGCGGTCTCGACCTCCGCCCGCCACGATGACGACGGACCGAGCAGCCGCTCCTCGACAACGTGTCCCTGTCCGCGAAGCAGCTGGGCCGCTCCGGCCCGTCCGAGCGCCGTGGGACCAGCCCCCATCCGCACATCGTGCTGTCCCGAGTCGTAGGGGACCATGAGCAGCCGCACGGGCGGCGGATCGTAGACCACCCGTCAGAGTATGCGCGACCGAGGAATGGCGGCACCGCCGCGCGTCCTCCATTAGGCAATGCGGGTTCGTTCGTCCGCTTGCGCCGGAGTCCAGTGGGTGAAGCATGATGTATGCCCACGGCGGGCCTACGTGCGGGCCGTGCTACGACCTCCGGCCGCTTGGGTGGCAGCTCGATCATCTACTGGGGCTTCCCCCGCCGCCCGACCTGGAGCTAGCTGATCCGGAGGCCTCATCACACGAAACGCAGCTCGAGGTGGGGGGAATGGTCGTCGACGAGGTGGTCGCAGGTGGGGCAATACCATCTCGCTTCGAGCAGCGTGTCGCATGCGTCGTGTCGGGGGGCCTCGGTCGAGTCGGCATGTCCGCTTGCCCAGTGCGCCAACAGGCGGAGCGCTCCGGCAAGCTCTCTGCCCTCACCGGTGAGTTCATAGTCATGGCGAGGGGGCCGGTCCGAGTAGCGCCGGGCTATCACCAGCGCGTCCCGCTCCAGCCGCTTGAGGCGCTCGGAAAGGATGTTCGGCGCGATCCCGGAGACCTCGTCGAGGAGATCGTTGAATCGTCGCGGGCCCATTAGTAGTGCCTCGACCACGAGAAGTGTCCATCGGTCGCCGACCCGCGCCAGCGCCTGGGCGAGCGGAGAAGTAGGGCGCTCTCGTTCGGTCACTTAGCTGATCGTATCCGCTGTTGACATTTGGCGCGTAGGTAGTAACTTGCAAGTTACTACTCAGGTGGAGGTGCGCCATGGGAGTTCTCGAAGACATCCAAGAGGCGATCGGCCGGGTGGCCAGGGATGCCGGTCCCTCCGTCGTCGGCCTCGGACAGCGGTGGGGGGTTGGCTCCGGCGTGGTGGTCAGCAGCGGACGAGTACTGACCAACGCGCACAACGTACGAGCCGAGCAGGCGACTGTCACATTCGCCGACGGTCGCACGGCAGAAGGCCGGGTCGTCGGGTTCGACTTGGACGGGGATCTGGCCGTGGTGGAGGTGGACACCGGCACGGCCCGGGCCATGCGGTGGTCGACCGAGACGCCGGTCGGCATCGGGACACCGGTGTTCGCGCTCGCCAACCCGGGCGGGCGGGGCCTACGCGTGACTCAGGGGTTCGTGTCCAGCGTCGAGCGGACCTTCCGCGGTCCTCGCGGCCGCCGGATCACCGGAAGCATCGAGCACACGGCGCTGCTTCTGCCCGGCTCGTCGGGCGGCCCAATTGTGGACGCGGAAGGCCGGCTACTGGGGATCAACACGAACCGCCGCGGCGAGGGCTTCTACCTCGCCATCCCGGCCGACCAAGCACTCCGCGAACGAGTCGACGCACTTGCTCGTGGCGAGTCCGCGGCGCAGCCACGTCTCGGGATCGGAATCGCTCCCGCGCATGTAGCGAGGCGGCTGCGACGGGCGGTTGGCCTGCCCGAGGTGGACGGTCTGCTCATTCGCGAGGTTGAGCAGGGCAGCCCAGCCGCGGTGGCCGGTCTCGCTAAAGGGGATCTGATCACCCAGGCAGCCGGCCGTGCGGCCCGCGAGATCGACGACTTGTTCGACGCGCTCGAGTCGGCCCGCAACGGTGCGTTGGAGCTGAGAGTGACCCGCGGCACTGAAGAGCGGGTGATCCAGGTGGTCGTCCCGGGCGGGACATCAGGAGAAGGCGCGGAGGCGAGCTAGTCCAAGTTGATCGACTCGCCGATGCGGATCGATCGGAGTGCCTCCAGTAACCCGGCACCCTTGCTGGGCCTCTCCCTGTGCTCACCAAAACGAGATGGGCGAGTCGGGCGGCGCCGAGCATCTGGCGGCTATCCAAGCGCTGTACGCGGTCGCCGCGCCGCTCGTCGGCGGCGACCCGCCCCCGCTGGAAGGACGCTGGTGGGTGGAGTAGCGGCCGCTGCAAGAGGTACGTACGTACCGCGCCGGGGGTGCCGAACCTCAGGGTCTCACCCCGACTGGGCGCCGAAGATTTCGGCTGCCGGTTGTGGCCACGGACACACCAGGCCGCTGAGGACCGACGCGAGCCGTCCCTCAATTGAGCACTCGCTCTAGAAACCGCTCTATGGTGCTGATGACCTGTCGTTGGTGTGAGCCTAGGACAAGGCTCACACCATGATCAGTACCAGGCCAAATCGCCACCTGTTCCGCGCCGGGGTGCGCGCCGGCGATGCGGCGGGTCACCGACACTGGTGCGAAGCTCTCGTCTCGGCTGCTCATCAGCAGCAAAGGACCTCGGTAGGTGGCAAGTGAGGCAACCGTGGAGTAGCCGTCGGTCGCCGATGGAGCAGCGCCCACCGACACGATGCCGGCGATCGGCGGACGATAGGTGTGTGCTGACCCGAGGGCGACGATCGCTCCACGGGAAGCGCCCACCAGCGCTACCCGAACAGCGCCCGCCCGGCGTACCACCTTGACGGCGTTGGCCATGTCCTGGTCGTACTGATCGGACCAATAATCCAGCGCGGCCGTGCGATACCCTTGCGCGGCCAGGTACCGGGCGAGGAACAGCCACTGGCAAATGCCGCCATTGGTTTGCGGCGCGAGGACCACTCCACGAGAACCGGTACCAAGCAGCAGGATCCGCGTCTGCTCTCCGTCTGAGGTGGCACGAGTGACGATCCTGCCTTCGCCGGGATCCAGGCAGGCTGGGCGCTGGGGGTCGTGCGCTGCTGAAGTGGAGTGGGTCTGGGTCGGACGGGGTCGGGCCGATGAGGTCGTCGCGTCGTCGCAGGCTAGCAGGACGCTGGTGAGGAGCAGGGTTCCCAGGACACTTGCGATCCGATGCTTCTCGTCGCCCACCGAAGCTCTCCTCCGCCACTGCCACATCCCGAACTACTTCGAGCCAGAAGTATATGCTTCGAGTTCGAACTAGTTCTCTATGCAACCCATATTCGCTGTGGCATGCGCGGGGAGGGCGGAAACTACGAGGGTGGGACCACAGCGGGACGAGCCAAGCCTGCGGCCGGAACACCAGCTGTCGCTGCTGTTCGACATCATGGTCACCAGCGATCGCGCCGGTCAGCTGCTAGACCGCGCGCTGAGCGGGACCGGACTACGAGCCGTCGAGTACGGGATCTACAGCATTCTGCGGCGACAGGGAAGCACGACCCCAAGCCTGATCGCCCGAATGATCGGCATGCCACCGTCCACGCTGTCCGGCTACTTGAGCACGATGGTCAGCCGGGGCCACGCCCACCGGGTCACAAACGCCCAGGACGGGCGATCCAGCCTGATAGAGCTAACCGCGGCTGGCATTGACACGCACGAAAAGGCTCGGCTCAAGGCTGCCGAGGTCCACCACACGCTGGGACAACACCTCCGCCGGCCCGCGACGGAGGTCAAGGAAATGCTGGCGAACCTCGCCGCATCGCTTCAGGACGCCCTCGACGAGTCATAAGCCACATGCCGCACCCATTGACGCGTCATCACGCGTACGGTCCGGCGTTCCAGGTGATCTCGGCGGCCACTCGCTGGCCTTCGGTGTTGGGATGGAAGTAGTCCCAGCGGCTCACCTGCGACAGTGTGAACCGGTAGTTGAAGACGGCGTTGTCGTCGAAGTCACATCGTGGCCCGTATGCCGCGCACGCCAGGGCGAGCTGGCTGTTGTAGTCCTTGACCCGCTGCTGGACGCGGTCCCGGCGAGCCACGTCGGCCGAGGCGGTTGACAGCGGGTTGGCCAACATCGACTGGCAGATGTTGAAGGCGTCCCATGCGAAGCGGGCGGCGGCGCTGTCCTTCCCGATGGCCCAGAGGCGCTTGAGATCCGGGATACTGGCGATGAATACACGTGCGTTGGCAGGCAGCCCCTGCTTAAGCGTCGCCAGTGCAGCGTCAATCTGCGCACGGTAAGTCGACGCGGGCGTCATCGATGACTCCGACGAGCGGCATGCGTCGTTGGCGCCGATCTCGATCGTCACGTATTCCACCCGCTGGCTAACAGCGTTCTGTGCCTGCCGGGCAAGATCACCTGCCCGGGCGCCGTCGAGGGCGTCGTTGTGGTTGTGCCCGTAGATCGTCGGATTGCTTGCCAGGATGCGCCGATAGTGGCTGTTGACGTAGCTGTAGCTTCCGGTGCTCCACGAGCGGCTCGTGCAGTCGAGGAAGAAGCCGCAAGCGTTGAAGCCGCGAGTGATCGAATCTCCCAAGCCGGCCATGGAGTCGGGCAAGCCACCGGCCGCGCTCGCCGGACCGGGCGTCCCGATAGGCACCACGACGCCAATTGCGATCGCCAAAACGACGGCCAGCCGTCGCACCCGGGGCAAGACGATGCGGACCACTCGACACCTCCCGAACGACGGCCAGCAGCAATCTGCCTCGCCGAGCAAACGTAGTAGCGGTGCGAACCTTCCCCTCACACGCTGGCCCAATCCTCGATTGGGTCGGCTGGCCGTGCCCGTTGACAGCCATCGGGGGCGCACGCGGCTACCACCCCTGGGCAGCCGAGGCGGCGACGCGGACGCGGTCGAGCACCTCAAGGGCGCGTACCGCGTCCCATGGATCGACCGGCATCGGTGTTCCGGTGGTCAGGGCCAAGACCACCCCGGCATAGAAGAGATCCCATCGGCCGCGCTCTGTGGGGACCGGCCGTACCTCGTCGCCGCGGTAAAGCCGACCCCACCGCTCCTCCGGTTCGATCCCGTACATCGGATCCGCCGGTCCGCGCCCGGCGCGCAGCATGGCCTCCTGACCATCGAGGAACTGAACTATGTACGCACCGCGCATGCCGAGCACGCGCAGGCGTGGCCCCGGAGCGCCGGCCAGTGCGGTCACCGAGAGGTGGCTACGGACGCCGGACCCATGCAAAAGCGAGCAGAACACGTCGTCATCGGCACCGTCCCGCCGCGCGGCCACCTCCCCGTAGATTTCCAGCACCGGCCCGAAAAGGTGGATTGCCTGATCCACAAGGTGGCTGCCAAGGTCGAGCAGGATCCCGCTGCCCGGTCCCACCTCCTCGGATCGTTTCCCAGGCGTCAAGGTGGGGCGCCACCGCTCGAACCGTGACTCGAAGCGCAGTACGTCACCGATTTCACCCTCATCGAGGAGGCGTCGGAGCGTGAGAACGTCGGAGTCCCAGCGCCGGTTCTGGAACACGGTCAACGGAACGCCCGCATGCACCGCCCGTTCCACGACAGCCCGCGCCCGTGTCGCGTCGACGGCAAGCGGCTTGTCCACCACGACGGGAACACCCGCCGCGACACACCCCAACGCACCCTGTGCATGTGCATCAGTCGGCGAGGCGACGACCACCAGGTCGAGCCCGCCGGAGCCGAGCAAGTCGTCGAGACGATCGTGTACGACCACTCCGGGATGCTCGACGGCCGCCTGAGAGCGTCGGTAGGGATCCCTGGTCACCACGGCGGCGACCCGCATGCCGGGCTCGGCCTTGATCAGTTGGCCGTGGAACACCCGGCCGGCAAGGCCGTAGCCGACGATCCCAACTTGAAGCTGGGTTTTCACGGCTCGACCGTAATCCGAATGACTGTCACACGCTGACCGCACGGGCAAGCTGCGAGAGGACGGGCGGCTACCGCAGGTTCATGCAGGTCAGCGCCGTTTCTGGTTCCGTCCGGACAGGATGATCTGGGTAACGGTGTAGGTGCTGAGCCCGAGCCGTCGGGCGATCTCGTCAGGTCGCAGGCCCTGCTCGTTGTACAGCAGCGCGAGCTTCTCCTGCGACCGGCTCCATGGACGGCGGGTCGGCTTCGGAACCGCGACGGTCCGGCGGGTGGTCCGTGTCGCACCAGGGATGGATGCCGGCTGGTCGGTTGGGCTGGCCGGAACGGGGGAGCCGCCGTCGTCGCCGTGATCGACCGTGGCCGGCGGGCCGAAGGAGGTGCGGCGCTGGTCGCGGTAGCGCCCGCTGGCCATCTCCTTGCGGGTCTGCTCGTCCAGAATCCGATACTCATCCGCAGCCTTGTTCTGGGCGATTGCCACCATGGTCAAGCCCTTGAGATTCTCTGCCTGGCACTCGGGCGCAGTGCAGTAGTCGTACTTCTCGGCTCGCTCGGCGGGCAGCTCAGCACCACAGGTAATGCATGTCGCCATCGTCTGTCTTTCGTCGTACGCGAGTCGCGGCCGGCTCATGCGCCGGTCCACGCCCTACTGAAAACGCCGCGCCGAGCACTCCTGTTCCTCATGCGAGGCAGTTGGCTAGGCAGGCGGCGGTGGAGCGGGGCTCGGAAAGGAGGGGAGTGGCTTTGTGATCGCCCTGAGGCCGTCACCTGCACGAGGGCCGCCCGATGCGGCCGGCCTTGGTTGGGAGGATGATTGCGGTAGGTGCCGTGCCGGCATGACGGCGGAAATGGCGGATCGGACCGACGTTTGCTCGGGAAGATCATCGGTCGTTCCGCGGTAGAAGGGAGGGAGGTGGTGGACCATGACCAACGCTGCAAGCGGCGACCATGCGAGCGCGCCGCCTACTGACCAGGGACAACGGGCTCCGGGGCAGGACGCGCCGTCCCGGCCGTCTGACCGGGGACAGGGGACTCCGGCGCAGGACGCGCGGTCCCGGCCCCCGGAACGAAGCGAGGGCCGCCCAAG
Organism: Actinomycetota bacterium; assembly: GCA_046725875.1. Classification (GTDB taxonomy): domain Bacteria; phylum Actinomycetota; class Actinomycetes; order JAKEEW01; family JAKEEW01; genus JBKOZJ01. The sequence continues at coordinate 28,209 of JBKOZJ010000030.1, read as the reverse complement.
CGGCCAGGATGAACGGCCGAGTTGGCGGGTGGAAGGCGAACGCCCTTCGGGCGGCGACCAACCGACGCCACCGCACTGGTCGCGGATCTTCCGTCGGCTTTGGTGGGTGATCCTCGTCCTCCTCGTCGTCAACTGGATATTTGCGAGCTCGATGCTCGGTCCGCAACGGACCACTGTGTCGTACACGTTCTTCCGTGAGCAGGTGCAAGCCGGGAACGTCACCGAGATCACCTCCACCGGGGAAAGAATCGAGGGAGAGTTCCGCAAGGCGGCCGCGTATCCGCCGGGTGATGAGGATGCAAAGCAGGTCACCCAGTTCACGACCCAGCGTCCGTCGTTCGCGGACGACGGGCTCTTGCAGTTGCTGGTGTCGAAAAACGTCACCGTCAACGCCAAGCCGCCAGACCAAGTCCCGCTCTGGCAGCAGCTCCTGGTCGGCTTCGGTCCGGCGTTGCTGTTCCTCGCGCTGCTGGTCTGGTGGTTCCGGCGAGCGGGCAGCGGCCTCAGTGGATTGGGCGGGCTGGGCCGGTCGCGCGCCCAGCGTTACGAGCCGGAGGCCGGGCCCCGGACCACGTTCGCCGACGTAGCGGGCATCGACGAGGTGAAGGACCAGGTCAGCGAGATCGTCGACTTCCTGCGCGAACCGCAGAAGTATCGGCGAATCGGCGCGACGATCCCCAAGGGCGTCCTGCTGTCCGGCTCACCAGGCACCGGAAAGACGCTACTGGCCCGGGCTGTGGCCGGCGAGGCGAAGGTGCCGTTCTACTTCACATCGGCTTCGGAGTTCGTCCAGCTGTTTGTCGGGGTCGGGGCGTCCCGGGTGCGCGACCTGTTCGAGACTGCGAAGAAGAACGCGCCGGCGATCATCTTCATCGATGAACTCGACGCAATCGGGCGTGCCCGCGGCGGCGTGAGCGTCGGTGGGGTGGACGAGCGGGAGCAGACGCTCAACCAGATCCTCACGGAGATGGACGGGTTCACCGGAACCGAGGGCGTGGTTGTTCTCGCCGCGACGAACCGGCCCGACGTCTTGGACGATGCTCTGCTGCGGCCGGGCAGGTTCGACCGCCGGGTAGTGATCAGTCCGCCGGACCAGACCGGGCGACGGATGATCCTGGAGGTGCACACCAGGCACGTCCCGCTCGCCCCAGACGTGGACCTCGAGGTGCTGGCATCCACCACGGTCGGAATGGTCGGCGCCGACCTGCGCAATCTGGTCAACGAGGCGGCGTTGCTAGCGGCTCGCCGCGGCCAGACCCGGGTGCGAATGGTCGACTTCAACGATGCGCTCGAGAAGGTGGTGCTGGGGGCGGCCCGACCGATCACCATGAGCGCAGATGAGCGGGCCCGGACCGCCTACCACGAGTCAGGTCATGCGCTGCTCGGGATGCTGACCCCGGGCGCTGACCCGGTTCGGAAGATCTCGATTGTGCCGCGTGGGCACGCACTCGGCGTGACATTCCAGAGCCCGGAGTCCGACCGGTACAGCTACTCCGAGGAATACCTGCGCGGGCGCATCTCCGGCGCGCTCGGCGGGCGCGCCGCGGAAGAGCTGGTCTGCGGCTCCATCACCACCGGCGCCGAGTCCGACCTCGACCAGGTAAGCAAGATCGCACGACAGATGGTCGGCCGGTGGGGTATGTCCGAGCGGATCGGTCCCCTCACGGTGCTTCCACGGGAGGACCAAAATCAACCGTACGGGTCGCTGGACGGCAGCGGCCCGTCACCGGCGACGCGCGAGCTCGTGGACGCCGAGGCCCGCAAGATCGTCGACGAGTGCTACGCCAAAACTCTGGAAACCCTGCGGTCCCATCGGGACCAGCTCGACCGGCTCGCGCACACCCTGCTCGACCGGGAGTCACTCGATGCGGACGAGGCCTATGCTGCGGCCGGTGTACCTCGGGCGACTCGCCCCGAACTTAGAGCGGCCGCGCAGGAGGGCTAGCACCGTCATTCTGCGCCTAGGCTGGAGCCGCTGTCCCCGGCTTCCAGCCGGAACCCGACCTTGAGGGTCACCTGGAAGTGGCCGATTTCGCCATCGACCAGATGACCGCGGATCTCCGCCACCTCGAACCAGTCCAGGTTGCGGAGGGTGGCGTTGGCGCGGGTGAGGCCGTTGCGGATGGCCTGGTCCACGCCGTCCGTCGACGACCCGACGATCTCGATGACCCGATACGTGTGGTTCATTTGACCCCTGCAGCTCCCGGCCTAGCGCTGGCCCGTCATGCCGATCTGATAGTGGGCGGCGATCTGGCTCGCGGTCAACGGCTTCGCGTAGATGGCCACTTCGTCAATAGATCCAGTGAAGTAGTCGGTCGAGGGTTGCGACGGCCAGCCGCTCAGCTTGTCGCCGCCGATCTGCAAGAGACCGGAGACCGGCTGTTCTGGCGTCGCCGCCGCGTCGGTGCCGACGGATGCGCCGTCGACGTACAGGCTGATCTTCCCGGTCGCGTCCACGCTGCCGACAAGGTGGTGCCATCGCCCGTCATTGAGCCCCGGCGCGCTGCTGACCGTGCGCGGTGTTTCGCTGCTCAGGCCGAAAACGACGCTCCCGTCATCGGCCAGGTACACCTGTCGATCCGGGGCGTTGCTGTTGCTGGCGGACGGGCCGCCATGCCCCACGATTCCCCCGCCCGACGTGCTGCTGGTTCTGACCCAAGCCTCAACGCTGAAGCTGTCCAGTGCGAGGGCGGACGTGCTGACGGCGGTGCCATCGACACCACCATCGAAGGTCAGCGACCTGCCCGCGTCTTGCGCCAAGGCATCGACTGTATGGCTCACCTCTGCGCCGACCGCCAGATCGCCGGGCGACGCAACGTTGTGCGCTGTAGCACCCCCGGCCTCGTCTAGCCGCCAGTAGTCGGTGGCTCCGTCCCGGAGTACCACATCGGCATACGGGTCGAGTGCAGCGGCGGTGACAGTGACCGCGCTCGAGGTGGGGCTCGTTGCCGTGTTCCCGAAGGGGTCGACCGCCCGGATTCGGTACGTGTGGGACGAGCCGCTCGCGAGGCCAGAGTCGGTGAAGGTGAGTGTCGGCAGAATCCAGAAACTCGACTTAACCGGGTCGCTGACGAAGATCGGGGTCGACCCGCCGTCACGCAGCACCTGGTAGGTCAGGCCGTTGTTGTCATGGTCCCAGGTGGCCCGCCAGGTCAGCTTCACCTTTCCACCCGACAAGGCCGACACGCTGGGGGCCGTCCAGCCGCTGGCGATCGGACCGGTCTTGTTCGGTGCGATCGAGCTGACGGCGAACCGGGTCAGTCCTTGCTGTGCCTTGCCCTCAACCTTGGGAAACTCACCGCCGAGGACGACGTAATTGGAGGTGCCGGTCACAGCCCAGGCCGCCTGGTACTGCCCCGTGTAGGACCCAATCGCGAGCGAGGGATACCAATGCAGTAGCCCGGCTGCGGGGATTCCGTCGTAGTTCCAGCCGTATGAGTCCGGTCCCTTGTTCGTGCCGGACGCGTAGGTGGTGGTCGCGAGAGCGTGGTGCCATGTTCGCGGACTCGTCTCGGGGAACTGACCGATCGCCGAGCAGTCGTGCGCGTGGCTCACACTGTAAGCAACCTGTCCGATGGCGCGGACGTCGTAGGTGTCGCCGTGACAATCGTTGAGCCACTCGATAGTCCCACTGATCGGAGCGGCCGCGAACGTCCCCTCGAAGTTCGCCCCCGACCCGAAGGCGTACCCGGCGCCGTAGATCAACGTGGCGTCAGCCGTCAAGCTCGTGATCGCACCGTTGGGCCCGCCATCACGGATGGTCTTGTTGGCGGCCCACGCGCCGGTCGCACCAGTGGTGGCGCTCAGCGAGCCCATTCCGTACGCGGCGACACCATTCAGCTTGGTGAAATGGCCGCCGACGATGACCCGGCTCGCGTCCGGCGAAAGCACCATCGCGGTGACCCCGCCGTCTGGCTTGGGCTTCCACGTGCTGATGGTCGCACCCGAGCTGGCGCTGACTGCGGCCAGGCTGGTCCGCGCCGATCCATTCACGCTGGAGAAGTTGCCGCCGAAGAACACGCGCGAATTCGTCGCCGCGATACCGCTGACCCGACCCGAGACAGACGGCGCGAACGAAGAAACGAGAGCGCCGGTTGCCGTGCTGAAGGCCACCAGGTGCCGGCGGGACTTCCCGTCCACCGTGGTGAAGTCACCGCCGACATACACGCGTGATCCGTCCGGCGATCTCGCGACCCGCAGACCTTGACCGTTCAGCGAGTGCTTGAACGAGGTGAGATTACCCGTCGCGATGTTGAAGGCGAGCAGGTTTGCCCGCGCAACCTCCTGCGAGCTCCCGGCCGATGTTCCCGGCGGGCGGGCTTTGGTGAAGCTGCCGGTGGCGTAGACGGTACTGCCTACGACGACCATGCTCCACACCACCCCGTTGACCTGCCAGGTGGGCAATGCGTCTGCGCTGACGGTCGCGGGGGTCCCGGAAGGCGGTGCGGTGTCGGCCCTTGCGGTATGCAGCTCTGCCTGAACGCCGGAGACGCATAGCGCGATCGTGGCAATCGTGGCAGCAGGCCCGCGCGCGGTCCTCAGACGAGTGGACAGAAGCATGATGATCGCCCGACCATACGGGGGTTTGTCACCTCAGTGATAGCGCTCCAGTGCCGATCAGAACAGAGCCGTTTCGTCCCCAGCTCAAGCGATGCAGGCGCGGCCTCCGGCCGCCACCGTCGGTCCGCGTCGTGCCGGCCACATCAGGTGCGGGCCGGGTGGCGCTGTTCCGCAATCCGGGCGGCCAGGGCTGCGGCGACGGTGCCAAGGGCGGCCGAGCCGAGCACGACGGCCCACGCGACCGGACCGATCGGGGTGCTGCCGAAGAACTGACTGAGCCCGGGCGTCTGGATCGCGGCGAACAAGGCGGCGGCCGAGGCAAGGGCCGTGGCAACGATGAGCGGGCTTCGCCAGCCGACCAAGAGGGTCTGGCCCAGCTGCGTTCCAACAAGCGCGGCGAGACCCATGCTGCCAGCCCGGCGACGGCGCCCAGTGCAGCGGCCAATGATCCACGCGAGCGAAGCGCCGAGGGCGGTCGCGCCGCCACGGATCGCCACGGCACGGGCGAGGGGTGCACCGAGGACACCAGCGGTCGGTCCGTCCGCCGGGGAGCCGTTGCCCGGCTCCGCCACAGCCACTGCGAGCGCGGGGAACATGTCCGTGAGCATGTTGACGATCAGCAGCTGGCGGACGTTCAGCGGAGCCTGCCCGGACACGGCGGTACCGAAGATCATGAACGCCACCTCGCCGGCGTTGCCTCCCACAAGGATGGAGATCGCATCGCCGATGCGATGCCACAGATCGCGGCCCTCGAGCGTCGCATCATGAATGCGCTGGATGTCCGCGCTGGCCAGGACCAGGTCCGCGGCGGATCTGGCAGCCGTCGAGCCGGTCGCCGCGACGCCGATACCAACATCAGCGAGCCGGATGGCGGCCGCATCGTTGGCTCCATCTCCCGTCATCGCGACGACACTGCCTCCTGCGCGCATCGCCTCGACGATCCGCACCTTCTGCTCCGGTGACACGCGTGCGAAGACGGTGGTCTCCGCGACCCGCCGAACACGTTCGGCCGCGGTCATCTCATCCAGGTCGGTGCCGGTCATGACGGTGCCTGCCGGCATACCGACCGACCGGGCGATCGCGGCCGCGGTCGTCGGATGGTCGCCCGTGATCATGACGGTACGGACTCCCGCGTCGGACATCCGCCGTACCGCCGCCGCGGCGTCTCGTCGAGGGGTATCGGCGACGCCCACAAACCCGAGCAGGGTCAAATCGCTGATCAGGTCCTCGATCTCACCGGGTTGTGTCGGTATACCGTCGCTTCGCTCGGCGACGGCGAGGACTCGCAACCCCTCGCCGGCGAGGTGCTCGAGTGTGCGCTGGGCAGCGCGGCGGCTTGCCGCACTTAGCGTCGACTCGCCAGAGCCGCTCGCCACCCGGCGACAGGCGGGAAGCAAGACCTCGGGCGCTCCCTTGGCGACCAGGAGCCGGCCACCATTCTGGGTGCCGAGCGACGCGGAGTAGCCCCGGTTGGTCTCGAACGGCAGTTCGGCCAGGAGTTTCCAATCAGCATTGCGTTGACCGGACGTTTGCGAATTGACCAATTTCCTCGCTGCGTCCAGTACGGCACGGTCGGTTGCGTGCGTGACTGTGTCGGTGGCCTCGGGATCGGCGGGCGGGCACGCCCGGGCTGCGGTGGCGAGCAGGTGCTGCGCCGTCGGGTCGGCCATCTCCAGGTCCCCGTCCACCGACGCGAGCCGGGTCACGGCGAGGCGCCCCTCCGTTAGCGTCCCGGTCTTGTCGAAGCAGACGACATCGACTCGGCCGAGCGCCTCGAGAGTACGTGACGACCTGACTACCACCCCGCTGCGGGAAAGCCGCCGAGCGGCCGCGGCCTGAGCGACGGTGGCTACGAGCGGCAGACCCTCCGGGACGGCGGCAACCGCCACCGAAACACCCGCGGCCACGGCTGGGCGCAACCGGAGCCCGCGTAGGACTCCGAGACCTGTAACGACGGCACCACCGATGGCCGTGACCGGGAGGGTGAGCCGGGTGAGCTCGGCCAGGCGTGCCTGAATGCCAGCCGCGGGCCGCGGAGCGCTGGCGGCTTGTGCGGCTTTCCCGGCCTCGGTGCTGTCGCCGGTTGCGACCACGACCGCGTAGCTCCGACCGGAGACCACCGTCGTCCCCTCAAAGACCATGCAGCGGCGTTCCGCCAACGGCTCGTCCGGCGTCGCCTCGATCCCTTTCTCCACGGGGAGCGATTCGCCGGTGAGGGTCGATTCGTCGACCTCTAGGTCGGCAGCGGACAGCAGCCGCGCGTCAGCGGGGACGACGTCTGGACTGCGTAGCGCGATCACGTCACCCGGCCTGAGCGCCTTGGCTGGAACGGTCTCGAGTGGCGGCGCCTCGTCATTGAACAAGGCGTCCCCGCTCGTGTCCTCCCTGCTAGGCCGTTGGCGGGGCAGGCGGCGTGCTACCACCTCTTGCTGGAGCAACAGCCGATGCAGCGCTTGCTCTGCGCGTACCCGTTGTAGGCCACTTACCAGGGCGTTTCCGCACATGACCGCCGTAACGAGCAGCGCGTCCACGCTCGAGCCCACGATCGCCGAGGCGGCGGCGCCCACCGCCAGGACGGGAGTCAGCGGGTCGTGCAGCTCCTCACGAACAGCAGCACTCAACCGGTATCCCGTTCGTATCGGCCGAAGGAAACCTGAGCCGGGTGGAATATCCGCGAGGTGGGCCGCCATCGCGCGTAGGCGAGCGACGCCCGTCGAGCCGTCGGTCGGGGTGGTATCCGCAGCGTCGCCTATCTCGTCCAGGCTGGCGAAGACGTCCCACGGATCGAGCGCGTGCCACGGTACGTGCGGGACTGGTTGCGGCATCGAGCGGTGGATCACCCGAAGGCCGGCCAGCGTTCCCTGCAGGAGAGACAACAACGCCGCACCATAGACCGGTGCCGTCGCCTGCGCCTGGCCCCCGCGACCACCGACGAGAGCGAGAAGCCCGCCCAGCGAGGAGCCCGCTTGTGCGAGCTGGACCGCGCGTTTGCTGACCGGACGGGCAACGGCGACGGCCTGCAGCAGGCGCCAGACCTCGGCCAGTCCTGGGCCACAGAGCAGGTCAGCGGACCAGCAGCGGCAGGCGTTCCCGGTCAGGACCGCAACCCCGACGTCGGCGGCCGCGAGGGCCTGGTCGTTTGTTGCCGAGATCACGAGGACTCCGTGCCCTTCGCCCTGCAGCCGGAGGACGTGATCGGCCACCGAGCGGGCGGGTGTCAGGATCTCGTCTGCTCTCGGGACGAGCTCCCCAACACCACCATGGCGCGTCAGCAAGAGCCGCGCGCCGCTTGACCGTGCAGCGTTGACGATCGCGTCCGCGAGGGAATCCAGCTCCGGCTCGGCGCCGTCCGTCCCGCCGGTGCACAGAACCGGCGAGTCCACGATGATGGCGCTCACTCGGTCCAGCCGGCGCCAGGCGGCAGCGTTCAACGGCACGACCCCGCGATTGGCGAGGCCGCGTCCGACGGTGGTGGCGAACCCCTCCCGGCCGAACCGCGCTGCCTTGGGCACGGCGGCCAGGATCGTGTCGGCAGCCCGGCTCGGGCTCCGGGTCAATGCAAGAACCGCAGCCGCGCCGCCCAGGGTGGCAGGGCCCAGCCGATCGACCCAGTCCTCGATCGGTCCCCGCGGCCGCGGTTGCGGTCGGGCGGGCTGCACGGTCGCTTCCCGGGGTAGAGCCTTTGGGGAACAGCAGAGCTCACTCTCGCGCCGCTCCCACACCCGTCGCCTTGACACTGCCTCGGCAAGCAGCTCGAGCCGGAAGAGTGCGTCGACCGCCGGCAGCGCCGGTCCCTGCGTCAGACCCTGTAGCCCGGCCGCGGTAAGAGCCAGCACCAAGTCCGTGCCCATCGGTCCAACCCGGCGCTTGAGCATGCGGCGCAGCGGTGGCTCGACCTCAAGGAGGGCCTGGACAACCCGGACGCCGCGCGGCGCCGCCGGCAGCCGCATCACTTTCGCGGCGAGGGAGGCCGTCAGCGCGAGGCAATCGCCGGCCAGTTCGACCGCAGCAGCGGCGATCGGGGTGTTGTCCGATGGATGCAGCGGGCGCGACCACGAGAAGTTCTCCTCTCTGGTGCCCTCCGCCGTTTCCACTGACCGAACAACACGCAGCAGGTCTCCCACGTCGATCCGGCGATCGTCGAACGCGACGAGGACCTGACCGCTCACCGCGTTGACCTCGGCCCAGCGAACCCCGCGAAGCCTTCCGATCTGGCCTTTCACCCCGGCTGCCAGCCGCTGGTGTTGGGGGCCGCGGCCAGTCATCCCCCGTACTTCAATATGGGCGTGGCCGTGTCCGCTCCACACCCGGCGGTGGGTGCGACCCGGCCGTAGGTCGGTCAGGGCCCGCGTCTCCGAGACCACCTCGCGCCGTAGCGCCGGCACGCTGCTCGCCACCGCGCCTGCGGCAGCGACCGGCACCTGCAGGGCGAGTTGGGCGGCCGTGCCCACCCCGCCGCCCGCCAGCGACGCCACGTCGCGGAGGCCTGGGGGTACGGCACGAAGGAGTCCGGTGGCGGGAACGAGGCGGCCAAGCATCGAATGCGATCCCTACCCCCGAACGGCGAGGTCACTCCTCACCGAGTTAACGTGCGACGTCTGCGAGGACTGGAGCGTCATCGTGGAGGGCTGCCTTGGGCAGAACCGACCTGCGCGCTGCGGTCGATATCAGTCCAGGCCGAGACGGTGTGCGATCGCGGCCGCCTCGACCCGTGTGTGGACACCGAGCTTGGCGAGGATGTTGGAGACGTGGACGCTGGCCGTCTTGGGGCTGATGAACAGTGTCTGGGCGATCTGGCGGTTGCTGCGGCCGGCCCCGACCAGCGCGAGCACCTCGACCTCCCGCTGGGTGAGGCCGAGCTGCTCGGCGGGCGTGGGTGCGTCGACGGGGGCCATGGTCTGCCCGACCAGGTCGATGCGGGCGCGCCGCGCGAGAGCCTTGACCTCGTTGTCCAGTAGGCGGGCGCCGAGGCGGCCGGTGATGTCGGCGGCGCGCGCCAGCTCTGCGGCGGCGGTGGCGCGGTTGCTGGCCTCGGCCAGCAACGCCTCTGACGTCCGGAAGCTGGTATAGGCGACGCGGTAGGGCTGGCCGAGCCGTTCCCACGCCGCGACGGCTGCCGCCCAAGCGACCGGGTCGGACCGGCCGTCGTGCCGGGTGCGCTCGGCGAGGGCGGTAGTGTGCCATGCGCCAATCTCTGGGATACCGTCGGCCGCCCGGCTGGCGGCGGCCCAGGCGAGCCGCTCCAACAGCACGCTGGCGGTGCCGCCGTCGGCAGCCATGTCCCCAGAGTGGCGTGCCCTGGCCAGCTCGGCGCGATCGGCCTCTACGCGTACGCCGAGGGCACACAGCGGCGCGACAAAGCGTGGATTGGCTTCGGTCAGGGGGACGGCGTCGGCGATTAGCTGCCTGGCATGCTCCAGGTGGCCGCGCCAAAGTGCCACCTCGGCGAGGCCGGCGAACAGGGGGCCGACCTCCTGGGGCGCTGGGATGGCGGCGGGAAGCACGCGCCGGCCGGCCTCCAGCCGCCGCTCGGCGGCGTCCAGGTCGCCCAAGCCGACCTCCAGTGCGGCACGAGCCAGCAGCAGGTGGACCGAATGCCCGGAGGCGGCGTCTGCCGGCGCGGCCTCCAGGCCTTGGCGGGAGACCTCCTCGGCCCGATCCCAGCGGCCGAGGGCGACCAGCGCCTCCGTGGCGTTGCATGCCAGCAACGAACCGTAGGCGCGGACAAGGCCGAGGCGCCGGGCTAGGTGGACGCCGTCGAGGGCGACCACGGCTGCCTCCTCCATACGGCCGGCCGCGAGCAACCCGTCGGACTGATTGGTGATCGCCTTTAGTAGGGTGATCACGTCACCTATCTGCATCGCGGCATGACGGGCCGCCTCCAGCTCGGCGAGCCCAGCGTCAGGATCACCAAGGTGTATGAGGCAGCCGCCCAGGGCGATGCGCGCGGCTGCCTCCTCGGCGCGGGCACCGATCTGCCTCGCGATAGCGGTCGCCGCCTCCGCCAGCTCTCTCGCCTCCTCTATGCGAGACAGCAGCACCAGCTGCAAACCAGCGAGCGAGGCGAGCACCCGCGCCCGCTCCGCGGAAGGCTCGGGCGGCACCAGCCGCACCGCGTCCTGCTGCGCGGCCAGCGCGGCAGGGTCACCAAGCCAACGCAAGCAGCGCGCCAGCTGCTCGTGGAGCAGGCCGGCACGCTGTGGCTGGCGTACCTCATCGACCAGCAGCAGAGCTTGGCGGACCAGATCAGCTCCACGGGCGGGGTCTCCGGCCGCATTGGCCGCCTCGGCGCAGCGCGAAAGCAGCGACACACGGTCCATGCCGGCCTGGGCTTCGGCATCCGGGACCCGGTCCCACAGCCCTAGCACTCGCTCCAGCTGCAGTTGGGCCTCGGGGAAGGCGTACACCTGCTCGGCGGCGGCCGCGGCCTCGACGCTGGCGATCACGGCACGTAGATGGTCGCCGGCAGCAGACCAGTGGTGGGCCAAGCGGGCCGCGCGGGTCGCCTTGGCCTCCCCCGCCTCTAGGCCAGCTTCCAGGGCCTTGGCCAGCGCGAGGTGCAGGCGGACCCGCTCGCCGGGCAGCAGCTCGCCGTAGACGGCCTCGGCAACCAGTGCGTGGCGGAATGCATAGCCGGCGCCGCCCGGCTCCGGCAGCAGGAGCTGTTGGTCGACAGCCTCGCGCAGGCCGTCCAGCAGCGCCGCCTCGTCCATGCCGGCCACCTCGGCGAGCATCGGCTGCGTGACGCCCGGACCGGCCGCGGCAGCGATACGCAGCAGTTGTTGGGTGTGGTGGCCCAGCCGCACCACCCGAGTCAACAGCGCGTCCTGCAGGCTGGGCGGGATCACGCCCGGACCTTCGCCAACCCGCAATAGCTCCTCGGCGAAGAACGGGTTACCTCCGGAGCGGGTGTGGATGTCGTCGACCAGCCGGGCGGGCGGGTCGTCGCCGAGCAGACCCGACAGCTGCTCGGCCAGCTCGGCGCGGGTAAACCGGGCGAGCTCCAGCCGCCGCACCCGGCGGTTGCGAGCCAGCTCGCCGAGGAGTTCGCGCAGCGGGTGCAGGCGGTGCAGCTCGTCACTGCGGAAGGTGAGCACCAGCAGCACCCGACCCGATCGGTGGGAGGCGGCCAGGAAGGCCAACAGGCCACGGGTGGAGCGGTCGGCCCAATGCAGGTCCTCCATGATCCAGACGAGCGGCGCCCGCCGGGCCAGCCGCTCGACCACGCCCAGCAGCAGCTCGAACAGCCGCCCCTGACTCTCGCCCGCGACGCCGCCAACCGCGGCCGCTGCCTCGACGCCCCAAGCTAGGTCGGGCAGCAGCTGGCCCAGCTCTCCACTGGCCGGGCCGGCAACCGCCTCCAATTCGACCGCATCCAGGTCATTGGCCAGGGCGCGTAGTGCCTCCGTAATGGGCGCGAACGGCACGCCCTCCTCGCCCAGTGGGACACAGCCGCCGCGCAGCACTCGAAAGCCCTGCTCGCTGGCGGTGCTGGCTAGCTGCTCGGCAAGCCGGGTCTTGCCGATCCCGGCCTCCCCGCCGATCACCGCCACCGTCGGCTGGCCGTCGGCGACACGTACGAGCAACTCACGCCACCAAGCGAGCTCGTGGGCACGCCCAACGAAGCGCCCGGCGGTGAGCTGGTACGCCATGACGAAAGTATGGCGCTCGGTTCTAATACGGTCAGGTGCATATTTGAGGACCGTGGACGCGGATCTGAGCATGCGGATGCGAAGGCGACTCAGCGCCTTACGGGGCAGCCGTCTGTAGCCTCACCGCAGGAGCCGGCGACGATCGTCGTCCCATCCTCGGCCTGTTCGTCGCCCAGGGATGGTACGTAGATCGGGCCGCGAGCGGTCGCCCCTGATATCCAACTAGAATCGCTGCCAACGGGACCTTCGCCGGCTGGGCGCGGGTGATGGCATGACAGAGTCACGCGCATCGTCTTCGGACCCCGCGGCGACCCGTGAGCGGGACGACGTCCTCGCCACCAAGGTCACTATTCCGCGAACACGCCCCGATCGACTTGCCCGGGCGGAGCTGCTCCAGCGGCTGAATGAGGGGATGGGTCGCCCGCTGACCCTGATCAGTACGCCGGCGGGCTTCGGCAAGACCACCCTGCTGGCCGACTGGGCTGCGAGCGCGAACCGAGCGGTGGCCTGGCTGTCGCTGGACCCCGACGACAACGACCCGGTGCGCTTCTGGCGCTATGTGGCCTTGGCCCTCAACCGTGCGTGTGAAGGTCTCGGCGAGCAGCTCCTTCTCTTGCTGGCCGCGCCTAGATCACCATCAGGCCGGGGCATGGTGACCGCCCTCGTCGGTCGGCTGGAGACGCAGCCCGAGGACCTCACGTTGGTCTTGGACGACTACCACCTAATTGAAGAGACCGCCATCCATGACAGCCTGGCCTTCCTCCTGAGCCATCTCCCGCCGCAGCTGCACCTGGCGATCAGCAGCCGAAGCGATCCGCCGCTGCCGGTAGCCCGGCTACGCGTCGGCAACCAGCTCACCGAGCTCCGCGCAAGCGACCTCCGCTTTACCCCCGAGGAGTCGGCGGCCTTCCTCCAGAATGTCTGGAAGCTCGACCTGCCGCCCGAAGCCGTGGCGGCCCTGGAGGCCCGGACCGAAGGGTGGGCCGCGGGGCTGCAGCTGGCAGCCTTGTCCCTGCAGCGGCGGCCGGACTCGAGCGGGTTCGTGGAAGCCTTCACCGGCACCCATCGCTACGTGCTGGACTACCTAACCGAAGAGGTGCTCGAGCGGCTGCCGGACCGGGTGCGGACGTTCCTGCTGGACACCTCGATCCTGGAGCGGCTCGGTGGTCCCCTCTGTGATGCCGTCACCGGCGGTGCCAATGGCCAGGCGATGCTGGAGGAACTGGAGCGGGCCAACCTGTTCCTGGTCCCCCTCGATGAAGAACGCCGCTGGTGGCGCTTCCACCATCTGTTCGCCGACCTGCTTCGAGCCCGGCTAGGGCAGCTGCGGCCGGACCTGCAGGCCGAGTTGCACCGCAGAGCCGCCGGCTGGTGTGAGGAGCACCGGCTGATCGACCAAGCAATCCAGCACGCCTTGTCGGCGCGGGACACGACCTGGGCGAAGCGGCTGGTGGAGCGGCAGGTTGGTGAGACCCTGCGCCGGGGGGAGAGTCGCACCCTTCAGCGATGGCTGTCGCTGCTACCCAATGAGGCAGTGCGATCTCGCCCGGCATTGTGCTTGGCCGAGAGCTTGATGCAGCTTCACCTCGGCCACCTACGGTCGGCGGAGGGTCTCCTGGAGCACGCCGAGCATGCCGTCGAAGCGCAGGGGGACCGCGAAGTCCTCGAGGTGCCGACCGACGGGGGCATGGTGGCGGAGATTCCCGCCGCGATCGCCCTACTTCGGGCCGAGGTCGCCGCGGACCGAGGGGATCCCGAACGCACTGCAGACCTCGCACGCCTAGCTCTAGCGCAACTGGCCGAGCAGGAACGCGGTCCACAATTGTGGGGCCGGTGGCTGCTGGTGCTTGCCGACTTGATGAGCGGACAGATGGAGAAGGCCGAGCTCGGCTTCGTCCAGATCCTTGCCGATGCCAGAACGACGATCGATCCGCATCCGCTGACCACGTCATGCCACGCACTCGGGTGGGTGCAGCAGGACCGAGGCCGGCTCGGCGCGGCACTGCGCACTTATCGAGATGGGCTGTGCTTCGCTACCGAGGGCGGCCGCTTCTTGCCATTCCACGCAGGTGAGGCCCATGTGGGGATCGCACAGGTGCTCTATGCCCGCAACGAGCTGGACGAGGCGCTCCGGCATGTGACCGAGGGCATCGATCTGACCCGTCAAGTGGTCGAGTTCCGGCTGCCGGCGTTTGGGCTGGTGGCTTTGGCATGGATCCGTCAGGCGATGGGCGATGCTGATCGTGCCGACGAGGCGATCGACGAGGCCTGCCACCTCCTTCCAGCCAGCGACGTCGTCACCATGTTCAGTCCCGCCCAGACCGAACGGGCCGCGCTCTTTCTCGCCCAGGGACGGATTGCAGAGGCGGCGCGCTGGGTGCGGCAACGTGGACTGGCGGCGGAAGACGACATCTCCTATCCCCGCGAGCGCGACTACCTCGTGCTGGCCCGGGTGCTCCTTTACCAGTCCCAGCCGGTTCAAGCCCTGCGGTTGCTGGAGCGTTTGGACATCCTGGCCACCGCGCACGGTCGGGTACGGAGCATGATCGAAATCCGGGCTCTGCGGTCGTTGGCGCTTCAGGCGGCGGGAGAGCATGATGATGCCCTCAACATGTTGGCCGGGGCGCTCGCCCTGGCCCGGCCGGAGGGGTTTGTCCGCCTCTTCGCCGACGCTGGACCGTCGATGGCCGCCTTGCTGCGCAGCCTCATCGGCGCCCGCGAGCGGGGCCGCAGTGCGGCCCGGGACGGCCCGGCGACCCAGCATCTGCACCTGGTCGTACGGTCATTCGGGCCCGGGGGACACCAGGCAGGCCCGACCACTCCGGCCGCCCCCGGGCTGATCGAGCCCTTGACCGACCGGGAGCTGGAGGTACTTCGGTTGCTTGCGATGGGCCGGCGCAACCGCGACATCGCCCAGGAACTGGTGATAACCCTGGAGACGGTCAAGAAGCACGTTAGCCACATCTTCGAGAAGCTCGGCGCTGCCAACCGCACCCAAGCGGTGGCCCACGCGCGCAGGCTCGACCTCATCCCTTAATAGGCGGATCCGTCGGCCTCCGCCGAATGATCACCGGGGCCGTTGCGGCAGGTGGTGGGTGGGTGGGTTGGTCGCGGTTGCTTCGGCGGGCCCCGGGTCGGCTACAGGCTGGCGTCGATCCGGCGGACAGAGATCAGCGGAAGGGCCAGGTCGCGGATCTTGCCTAGCACGCCGTGCAGAGCTGCCTGGTCGATGATCGGCCCGGCAATGAGCGTTTCGCCGGGTTCGTCCGAGCTGATTTGGAGGCCCTCGAACCAGCTCGACCAGCGGCTATCCAGGACACCCTTGACGCGGATCTCGTAGCGCGCTGCCGGCTCGGGTTCGTACATTCCCATCTCGACCCCTTTGGCTTCCCGTGGCCTGGCCGGCACGCTATCGACGCGCCGCATGGCGACGCATCACGCGAAAGTGGAACGCGCGGTTGCCCCTTCGGCCCAGATGCGACCCGATGTTGGACGGCTGATCACCGACCGCACGCTTGGCGGCGTCCCACCGCCTACGCGGTCGAACGGTCATCGCAACGACTGCGTCAGGAGACGGGCAGCCCGCCGCCCCATCCTCGGATCGATACCACCGGCTAGAGCCGGGATTCCACCCTTAGCTACACCTTCGCGTGACGAAGCCTGCCCTGGCCGGCCTCATCCTTGTACCGACCGAGGGACCGCGACGGCACACCTCTGAGGAGGGTCAGGGACGGATCTGAGGACCGTTCACGCAGATCTGAGGATCCGTGTACGTAGGCGACCCGATGCCGGGCCGGGGCGGCGTCCATAGCGTCCACGCAGGAGGTGGCGATGAACCCCATGATGTCTTTCCTGATCGCCGATCGCGGGATGCGTTTCCGTTGCGGCCTTCCGATCGGACGCGGGTGCACCGGTGACTGAGCGGCTAGCTCGTGCGTCCGCGGCAAGGCCGTGGCGGGTGCTGGCGGGGTGGCTTGTGGTGGTGGTGGTGTCGGTGGTGCTGATCGGTTCGTTTCTGGGTGATGCGCTGACCACCGAGGCGGGGGTGACGTCGGAGACCGATTCGGAGCGTGGGGACGCGTTGATCGCGCAGCGGCTGGAGGGTGGCGGGGGTCGGTCGGACGTGGTGGTGATCCGGTCGGCGACGCGGACGGTGGACGATCCGGCGTTCCGGGCGATGGTGGAGCGGCTGGTGGCGGACGGGCTGGCCACCGGTGAGCTGGATGCGGCGGCGGTGGCCGCCGCGAGCTTCGAGGACCTGCCGGTCTCATCGGACGGGCATGCGGTGCTGCTGCCCTTGCCGATGGCCTCGGATGAGATCGAGCCGCTGGTGGAGGTGGTGGAGGCCGCCGACGGCCGCGATGGTTTCGATGTGGAGATCACCGGCGAGTTGACCGCGGACCGCGACGTGGAGGAGCTGTCCGGGGAGGACCTGCAGAACGGCGAACTGGGGTTCGGGCTGCCGGCGGCGCTGGTGGTGCTGCTGCTGGTGTTCGGCTCGCTGGTGGCCGGGCTGGTGCCGCTGCTGTTGGCGATCCTGTCGATCGTGGTCGCGCTGGCCGTGGTGTCGCTGATCGGGCAGGGCGTGGAGCTGTCGGTGTTCGTGGTGAACATGGTCACCGGGATGGGGCTCGCGCTGGGCATCGACTATTGCCTGTTCATCCTGTCCCGGTTCCGGGAGGAGCGGGCCGGTGGCCGGGCCCGGCCGGATGCGATCGGGATGGCCGGCGCGACGGCGAGCCGGGCGGTGCTGTTCAGCGGGTCCGCGTTCGCCCTCGCCATGATCGGCATGGTGCTGGTGCCGGACACCATCCTGCGCAGTCTGGCGGTGGGGGCGATCGCGGTGGGCGTAGTCTCGGTGGCCGCCGCGCTGACCCTGCTGCCGGCGCTGCTGGCGCTGCTCGGCGACCGGGTCAACGCGCTGCGCATCCCGATCGTGGGGCGCAACGTCGGCCGGTCCGGCGCCGCGGAGGGCCGGTTCTGGTCCCGGGTGGTCCGCGCGGTGGTCCGCCGCCCGCTGGTCGCCCTGCTGGTCTCCGCCGGGGTGTTGCTGGCCGCGGCCGCGCCGATCCTGGATATGGACCGCGGCTTCGCCGGGGTGGCCACGCTGCCCGACCGGTTCCCGGCCAAGCAGGGCCTGGTGGCTTTGGAGGAGTCGTTCCCGGGCGCGACCACCGGCCCGGCGCAGATCGTGGTCGCCGGGGACCTGAGCGCACCGGACGTGCGGTCGGGCATCCAGCGGCTGCGGGAGCAGCTGGCCGGTCGCCCACCATACGGTCCGGTCAGCGTCGCGCAGAGCGACACCGGTGACCTGGCCGTGATCTCCGTGCCGGTGGGCTCGGACGCGGACAGCGCGCAGGCCATCGACGCGGTGCGCGAACTCCGCTCCGAGCTGATCCCCGCGGCGTTCCAGGATGTCGACGCGGAGGTGGTCGTTACCGGCGACTCCGCGGAAAGCGTCGACTACTTCGACATGGTCGGCTTCTGGCTGCCGGTCGTGTTCGCGTTCGTGCTCGGGCTCAGCTTCCTGCTGCTGGTGCTCGCCTTCCGCAGCATCGTTGTGCCGGCCGTCGCCATCGGGTTGAACCTGCTGTCCGTCGGCGCCGCCTACGGGCTGCTCGTGGCGGTCTTCCAGCACGGCCACGGCGCCGGCATGCTCGGCTTCCAGCAGGTCGATGCGATCGAAGCGTGGGTGCCGCTGTTCCTGTTCTCGGTGCTGTTCGGGCTGTCCATGGACTACCAGGTCTTCCTGCTCAGCCGGATCCGCGAACACTACGACCAGACCGGGAACACCCCCGCGGCGGTCGTGTTCGGGGTCGGCTCCACCGCGCGGATCATCACCGGCGCCGCGCTCATCATCGTCGCCGTGTTCTGCGGGTTCGCCGCCGGTGATCTGGTCATGTTCCAGCAGATGGGCTTCGGAGTCGCGGTCGCGCTCCTCCTCGACGCCACCATCGTCCGCTCGATCCTGATGCCCGCCGCCCTCGCGCTCCTCGGCGACCACACCTGGTACCTCCCCCGACGGCTCGACTGGCTTCCCCGCCTCACCGTCGAACCGGCAGAGCCGGTAGGTGCTGGGGCGGCGGCCGGGTCTCATGTCGATTTGGTCGGGAGCCGTTCGCAAGAATGAGATGTCGCGACATCAGTGGCCGCCTTCGCATACCTGTCGCGACCGAACAACCGATGGAGGGCTCACGATGACAGCTGAGGAGCCGAACGCCCGGCCTGCGCCGGCGGATCGGCCGGCAACGACCGCTGATCTGTCCTGGATGCTGTGGACCACGATTGGGATCGGCGGGATCTGGCTCGCTGTCGTCCTGATCAGTCTGCTCGCGCCGGATCTCGTCTCAGGCTCAGAGCAGGAACATCTGCCGATCGCGGCCTTCACCACTTGGTTTTGGGGCGCGATTGGCACGCTGGCCTTCCTCTGGGCGATGAGCCAGCTGCGCGGGAGCGCGACGGGACGGCCGGTCTGGATCG
Source organism: Actinomycetota bacterium (assembly GCA_046725875.1). GTDB lineage: Bacteria > Actinomycetota > Actinomycetes > JAKEEW01 > JAKEEW01 > JBKOZJ01. The sequence goes on along the minus strand of JBKOZJ010000030.1, from coordinate 9,517 downwards.
GCCTGTCGGTGGTGACCCTCGCGGTTTGGGCGTTGGCGACGATCCTCGCCATCACGCTGCCCGTGGTCGAGACTGGGACCGACCCCACCCAGATCCCGTTCGCCGCGATGTTCGCTCCGCTCGCCGCCGTGGTGCTGACCGGGCTCGCCGGACTCATCAGTAACGTATTCCGCCGATGGCCGGATGCGGGCGGCTAGCCCGGCAGGGTGGCGCCTCGCTCCCCGCACACGCGATGGCTCGGTCAAGCCCGACCCCGAATGAAGGAGCAAATTATCGGCGCCGCGATGCGGCGGATCGCCGTCCTCCCGGCCCAAGGTGGGTAACGGCAGCGGTGGCGAGTTCGGTTCGATTGGCAAGGCCGAGCTTGGTATAGATGTGCGACAAGTGGGTCTTGACCGTGGCGCGGCTCATGAAGAGCCGACTTCCTATCTCTGGGTTGTTGAGACCGTCGATGACGAGTCGGACAACCTCCAGTTCGGTCGGTGTGAGGCTCCTCCAACCAGCGGCGGGCCGCTGCCGTGCTCCACGGCTGCGACGGACGTATCTGATGGCGTCATCCAGCGTCAGCCTGGAACCGGCGGCCCATGCTTCGCCGAAGGCGGGCTCACCAAGCGCGGCCTGTAGGTCAGCGATGACGGTGTCGTGGGTCCGTTGGCGGACAGAGTCGCGCGGATGGCCCATCGCCTGCCGCGCTTGGTCGCTGGCCGCGAGCCATCGAACCACCTCGGCCGTCGGCCGGGCCCGCACGGCCAGCGCGGCTATCGCCTCCAGGCCATCGACATAGAACGTCCGCAGGCCGTGCTCGACTCGCTGGGCAAGCGCGGCGTGATGAAGCTCGTTGGCGCGGGCGGGATCGTTCGCAGTAGCCAGCTGCGCTTGCTGCTCGTACGCCTCAGCAAGGACGTGTGGCATGCCGAATCTGCCCGCGGCGGCGACGGCATGGTTGAGCACGGCATGTGCCTTGTCGTCCTGCCCGAGCAAGGCGAGCGCGGCTCCCAGCAGTGGCATCGCCTCGGCCGCCTGCCAGGTCGGTGTGCCACGGTCCGTGGAGCAAACTTCCGGCTCGAGCCACCGCGCGGCCTCCGTCGGCTCGCCGCGCCGGAGATGAAGCATGCCCATTGCCCGCGCCATCTCCGGTACGAACACGTCCTGCGCGGCGTCTTCGACCAACCGCAATACCGGCTGCATGATCTCGAAACCTCCGTCGGTGTCCCCGGCGAAGGCGTAGACGAGGGCAAGCACGCTTCGCGTGCTGCCGACCCGGAGATAGTCGCGAAGTGGCTCAGCGAGATCGACTGCCTCCTCGGCGAGGTGCAGCGCTCGTTCAAGGTCGCCCGTGTAAAGCGCGCTACGCGCCTGGTAGCCGAGGATCGTGGCCGCAATCCCCCGGTGCCGGCGCAACAAGCCCTCGACGGCTGACTGCAACAACGGATCTGCATCGGCATGCCGGTCGCGAAGGTGGAGGATGATGCCCTGGATGGCGCGTGAGGCATCAGCGACAAACGCATCGCCGGCCGCTTGCGCGGCGGTGCGGGCTTCGAGCGAGATGGACCAGGCGGCGTCAAAGTCGGTGTAGAGCTGGCCGACGGCGGACAGGGAAAGGGATAGCGCCCTGAGCCCGTCATCGCCGTGCTCGGTGGCAATCTCGAGCGCCTGTTGTGCCGCGTCGAACTCGAAATCGAGCGGGTGCGCGGTGTCGACCACGATCGCAAGGCCCGTCAGCAGCCGGGCCTGAAGCCTAGACCGATCGTCGGGGGCGAGCCGGATGGCACGCTGCAGATAATCAAGGCCTTCGCGTCCGTGCCGGTGGATGTGCCACAGCCACGACAAAGCGGCGGCGAGCCGGCGGCCGCGTTCGGGATCCGGGGCCTCGAGTCCCCAGTCGAGGGCCGCCCGCAGGTCGTCGTACGCCGGCTCGAGCCGGATCCGCCAGGCATCCATGTCCCGCGGCCGTTCGGGCTCGAGCCCCTCGACGAAGGCTAGAAAGTGGTCGAGATGCCGATCCCGAGTCACGGTCACCTCGCCGGATTCGTCGAGCCGGTCCGCAGCGTACTCGCGGATCGTCTCCAGGAGCCGATAGCGCGCCTCGCCGTCGCGCGCCGCGGCAACGACGAGCGACTTGTCCACCAGTCGAGCGGTCGCCCCGAGGACATCCTGGGGGGCAACCGACCCGCCGGCGCAGACCGCCTCTGCCGCGTCCAGTCCAAAACTGCCGGCGAAGACCGCAAGCCTCCGGAACACCGCGCGCTCGCGGTCGTCGAGAAGCGTGTGGCTCCAATCGATCGATGCAGCAAGCGACTGCTGTCGCGGAACAACTCCCCGTGAAGCACGGACCAGCAGCGCGAACCGATCGTCGAGGCCGGCCTCGATCTGTTGCGGTGTAAGCGTCCGCAGCCACGCGGCCGCGAGCTCGAGGGCGAGCGGGACGCCGTCCAGGCGGGAGCACACAACGCGGACTGCTTCTTCGCTCAAGGCGTCGAGGGTGAGCCACGGACTGACCAGATGCGCTCGGTCCATGAACAACGCGAACGCGTCTTCTTCGCCGAGCGGCGGTACCGGCCAGACCACCTCGCCCGGTACACCGAGAGGCTCGCGGCTGGTCGTCAGCATCGCGACACCGGGGCAGGACCCCAGCAAGGCGCTCGCCACCTCGGCGGCACTATCCAGCACGTGTTCACAGTTGTCGAGGCACCCGAGCATCGCCCGGCCGCGCAGGTGAGTCCTCAGCGATCGCAGCGCCCCTCCGGTCGGTTCGACGATTACGCCGATCGAGGAAGCGACGGCCTCGGCGACCGTGGGGGGATCCTTTGTCCGGCTCAGGTCGGTCCACCAGATCCCGTCCTGCCACGGGCGGGCCGGGTTGGCTGCCGCTTCCGCGGCAAGGCGGGTCTTGCCGACGCCGCCCACGCCGGTGAGCGTAACGAGACGATTGCCTTCGAGCAGTTCGCCGATGACTGCGAGCTCGGCCGATCGGCCGATGAATCGAGTGAGGTGGACCGGAAGGCTGTTCGGCTGCTGGTTAACCGGCCGTGCGGCTCGCCGCGGGTCGTGCTGCCGAGCTTCGCGTGTCACCCACATCGGTTTCAGTTTGCCAGTGCCCAGCCCGCGACCCGCCGTTGTCGGCCAGGTGGCCGATGTTCCTGTCCGGTTCAGGTGGAAACGTTCGGCGGGTGATCCGCTCGGGCACCGGCCGGGCGGCCGTATAGGAAGACGATGGACATGACTGACTTCGAGATCCAGGACCAGCAGGGACAGCAGCCGCCCGGACCTGATCCGAAACTGAGGTTGCTAGACCCGTTCGTCGGGACGTGGGACATGAAGGGCCGCACGCTCGACTCGGAGGTCGACAACGTGGCCGGGCGAGCCACGTTCGAGTGGCTGCCGGGCGGTTACTTCCTCCAGCAGCGGATCAAGCTCGACTTCGCCGGTTATCAGATCGAGGGTCTGGAGGTGATCGGTTACGATCCCGCGACCGGTACGTTCCCCTCGACCGTGTACGCAAGCATGGCAGGTATCCCCATCCCGTACCGATGGGAGATCGACGGCGACGAGCTGACGATCACGACCGAGATGCTCGGCGCGACTTTCCATGGCAAATGGAGCGAGGACGGCACGATGTTCTCCGGCGGGTGGCGGCCGAATCCGGGCCGGGAGGGCCCCGGCAATGTGGCGTACGACATCTGGGGAGGTCGCGCCTCGAACGCGGAGGGCACGAGCGAGTGAGCGCGACCACTTCGTCCGGTCGCTTGAGTGGACCAAACGCCGCCGCCGGTCCGCTCGTGGTCAGCGATGCCAACCCGCGCTACTTCGCGGTCGCGGCACGGGATGACGAACGGCGGGCGGTGTACCTGACCGGCTCACACATCTGGAACAACTTCCACGATGGACTCGGCCCTGGTAGCGACTGCGCAGCGGTTCCCGAGCGAAACGACTACGCCGCCTACGTGCGCTTCCTGAAGGACCACGGGCACAACTTCATTCGGCTCTGGCGCTGGGAACAATTCAAGTCGCAGGCCGCCGCCGGCAACTTCCACCTCTGCATGACGCCGCAGCCTTGGTCGCGAACCGGACCGGGGGCAGCGACGGACGGAAAGCCGAGATTTGACCTCACAGTGTTCGACGAGGCCTACTTCGAGCGGCTGCGCGATCGCGTCACTGCCGCCGGCAACGAGGGCATCTATGTCGCCGTCATGTTCTTCGATGGCTTCGGCCTCCACCTCAGTCCTCCACCGGACAATGTCGAGGGCCACCCGTTCCATGCGCTGAACAACATCAACGAGATTGCGATCACTTCGATCGATGACTACCAGGTGCTCCCGCTCGCCCCACGGGTCCGAGCCGTCCAGGAGGCGTACCTTCGCAAGGTCGTCGACACGGTGCACGACTTGCCCAACGTGCTGTACGAGGTAGCAAACGAGTCCACCGGTGGTGGACCCATCGTCGCCGAGCTCGCCCAAGCGCTTGGGCTGCCCGAGTCGGCCGAGACGGGCGACTCGACCGAATGGCAGTACTGGGTGATCGACTTCGTCAAGCAGTACGAGCGGCAGATCGGCTACGACGCGCATCCGGTCGGCATGACGATGCAATATCCAGTCCCGGACCAGAGCAAGGTCAATGACCCGCTGTTCAACGGACCGGCGGATTGGATCTCGCCCGGCTTCGATGATGAGCTCTTCACCGGCCGGTGGTTCACCGACCCACCGGCCAGCGACGGCAGGAAAGTCGTGATGACCGATACCGGCCATTACGCCGCCGGCAGCGGGGATGCGCTATGGGCATGGCGGAGCTTCCTGCGTGGGCACCACCCGATTCTCATCGACTATGGGATCATCGACGTTGCGAACCCGCTCGATCCGTCGCTCGGTGTGCCGTCTTACGAGTCATTCGAGCCGGCCCGTCATGCGATGGGCGACACGCTCCGCTTCGCGCAGCGGATGGAGCTGATGGCGATGGAGCCGCGCGGCGAGCTCAGCTCTACCGGCTACGCGTTGGCAAGCCCCGGCAGGGAGTACCTCGTCCTGCAGCAAAGCGAAACGAGTGATCCGTTTACTGTGTCGCTGCCGCCCGGCACCTATGCAGTCGAGTGGTATGACATCTCCAGCCGTGGGACGCAGCTCGGCGGCCTCCTGACCGTCGAGGCTCACGACAATGTGGAATTCACTCCACCGTTCGGCGACGTTGGGCCAGCAGTGCTCTACCTCAAGAGGCGCCCTTAGGACCCACCCGGCCGGGGCGTGCTCGATGGCTAGTCTGAGCTCGAGGCGATGGCGAACATCCAGACGAGGATCTCGAGCACCAGAAGGATGAGGGCGAGCTGGAACGCCTCCCGAAGTCTGCGCACTATCCGGCCATTGCTGTGCCAGTCGTCCTTGATCCGCAGGGCGAGCGCCCGGTGCATCCCGGACATGGTCTGTTGTGTGGGGCCCTCGACGTAGTGGCTGAGCAGGTCGGCGGGATCGAATCGGAACGACAAGTTGTAGTACGGCCAAAGCAGGACGACGGTCAGCACACCGATGGCGAGCAGCAGGCCAAGCCCCGCCCAATCCCAGGCGTCGACGCCGTCGGCGAGCGCGCGGCTGCCCAACAAGGAACTGGCGAACGATGCGGCGAACACCAGCGTGGCGGCCCGGTTGTGGAGACTTTCGACCGCGGCCTGCTGCTGCAGCAGACCGCGCAGCGCCTCCTGATAGACGAATGCCAGCCGGGGGTCATCGGAATCGGCGCGGTCGGGCTCGGCGGGAGCGGAGACCTGCGCTGGGTTGTCGGACACGGGTCTGCCTGCCTCTGCGGAATCCAAGCGGACAGTTGAAGGCTAGGGGTCACGGGCGACCAGACCATCAGGACTACCTTTCTGGCGGCCGCCACTGGCAAGGGTCGAGTCGTTCAACAATGAGAAGAGCGTCGATGAAACGGCGCCAGATGGTGCGGGCTCACCATGGTCAGGCCTGCTTGAACTCGATACGGAAGGCCCCATAAGCGTGCTCGTCGATGTTATCGACCGAATGTGGGCCTTCGGGGTCGAGCCAGCTGACCCTCGGCTTGGGCTCGACGGAGGATGTGGGCTCCGGTGAGGTGTAGGTGAGTGTGTCCCCGGCGTAGTAGCGGATGCGGGCCGGCCGGTCGACCAGCATGATGCTCGGCCAGCGGTGGGTGTGCGTTGGCTCCCGCTCGCCAGGGCCGATCACGACCTCGAGCACGCGGGTGAGCTCGTTCTCGAACACGACACGGTGGGAGGCAGGCGCTGCCACGACCGCATCTAGCTCATCCGGCCACGGCCAGGCAGCTGGGTCGGTGGTCACCCGCTCCATCGTTATTCCGCCCCTTCTGTGCGATGCTTGCCGGCCAATGCGGACGAGTCGCTCGTACGCGGACCCTGCTTTAGCCAGTATCTTCTCGCCAATCAGCCTCGACCGAACCGCCCGAGCTCTTTGTGCGGTCACGACCCCAGGGCCCTCGGGCGGGGCGGTGGTGCGGCGAAAGCAGATTGCGGTCGAAGGTCGGCATACGTGATGCTCTCGCCGTGGACATGCATCCCAACCAGCTGAGAGTGTCCCTTGCGACGGTGCGCGAGCTGGTGGATGAGCAATTCCCGGAGTGGCGGGGCCTCCCGATGAGGGAGATCACTGCGCGGGGGACTGTCAACGCCCTGTTCCGCATTGGCGACCAGTACGTTGCCCGGCTCCCCATAGAGCCTGGAGACGCCGCGTCGACCCGGCGAGGGCTGGAGTCCGAGGCGGAGGCAGCCCACGAGCTGCTGGGTCGGACCCGGTTTCGCACGCCCGAGCCCGTCGCACTTGGCGAGCCCGGGGCGGGCTACCCGCTTCCGTGGTCGGTGCAGACCTGGCTGCCCGGAACGGTCGCCAACGACCATGACCTGGGCGATTCCGTCGCGTTTGCGCACGACATCGCCGAGTTCATTCATGCCGTGCGCGCAATCGACACTCGAGGCCGGTCGTTCAGCGGAAAGGGCCGGGGCGGCGACCTACATGCCCACGACGCCTGGATGGAGATGTGCTTTCAAGAAAGCGAAGGGCTCCTGGACGTTCCACTGCTTCGGCAAATGTGGGATCAGCTGCGCGTCCTGTCGCGCAGCGCGGCGCCTGATGTCATGAACCACGGTGACTTGGTCCCCGGTAATGTGCTCGTCTCCAATGGGCGCCTGGCCGGGATCATCGACGTCGGTGGCCTGGGGCCCGCCGACCCTGCGCTCGACCTTGTCAGTGCCTGGCATCTGCTCGAGGCCGGCCCGCGGCAGGTGCTCCGCGACGACCTTGGGAGCGACGACCTTGAGTGGACACGCGGCAAGGCGTGGGCCTTCGAGCAGGCGATGGGGCTGGTCTGGTACTACGTCGAGAGCAACCCAGTCATGAGCCTGATCGGCCGGCGCACCCTGGAACGCATTCTGACGGACACATCATCGTTCTGAGTTGGGGCGCGCGACCGGTGAACCGAAGCTGCGGGCGCCCCCTTAGCCGCGCCGCGATCAGGGGGTTCCCCCCGCAGCGCTGCCAGATGCATGGAATTCCGGATCTGAGCAGCAACAACGCGTTATGGCGCCGCGTCCGGGGAGTGCGAAACCTTCGCATACCTTTCTAGGGGGTCGCCATGAGGAAGGGTCTCGCCGGCATCGCCGGACTGATCATTGTTGGTGCCATCGCTGCTCCGGTCGCGTCGGCCGCCTCGAGTGGCCCGTCAGCCAGCCCGCAAAGCGGGACGGCTGTGTCGGCTCAATCGAGCGCCGGTCCGTACTGCGGCATCACTTGGGGCTCGCTAGCCAAGACTGCGGGTTCTTATCCGACCGCACCGATCACCAGTGTCCGCGCGGGACGGCACAAGTGCTATGACAGGCTGGTCGTCGACCTCAGCGGCAAGGCCGCGGCCTATCGCGTGAAGTACGTGTCCACGGTCACGCAGGACGGTTCCGGCACGGTCGTACCGCTGCGCGGCGGAGCACACCTGGAGATCATCGTACTCGCGCCGGCGTACACCAGCACCGGCACACCCACCCTCCCGGCGACCAGGTCGGAGCTGGTCGATGTGTCCGGCTTCTCGACGTTCCGCCAGGTCGCGGGCGCCGGCTCCTTCGAGGGTCAGACCACGATTGGTCTTGGCGTGCGCGCCCGGCTCCCGTTCCGGCTGTTCACCCTCGCTGGGCCCGGATCGGGCTCCCGCCTGGTGATCGATGTCGCCCACCACTGGTGATGCACGACCTGAACGTTGGTGATCGACGGCCTGCCAAACGGTTCCAGACGTTGTGATCGCCAGAAGGTGGATCGAAGTGTCCTGCGATGGCCACTTCGATCCACCGTTCAACGATCAAGTGCCGCGCGGCGCGGCTAGAGGCCCCAACGGCGTCGGCGACCGCGATGTAGCGCGGAAGACCGATCAGGAATCGAGAAGCGCCGGTCACCGAGCCGCACCTAGCGTGCCCGTCATGGAGAGCACCAGTCACGAGACCAAATCCCGCCTTACCAATGGACCTGCCATGAGCTCCGTCGAATCCGTCACCCTGGAAGTGCCCGACCCAACGGTCGCCGACGACTTCTATACCGCTGCCTTTGGTTTGGGCAAACAGGTGCGCCTACGCGTCTCGGAGGCGCCGACGACCGGCTTTCGTGGGTTCACGCTGTCGCTCGTGGTATCCCAGCCGGCTACGGTCGACGCACTCATCGGCCCCGCCCTCGACGCCGGCGCGATGCCGCTGAAGCCAGCCAAGAAGGGGTTCTGGGGCTACGGCGGTGTCGTGCGCGCCCCAGACGGGACGATCTGGAAGGTCGCGACGTCGTCGAAGAAGGACACCGGCCCGGCCACTCGCCAGATCGACGAAATCGTGCTCCTGTTGGGAGTCGCGGACGTCGCCGTGAGCAAGCGGTTCTACGTCGACCGTGGCCTAGCGGTGGCCAGGAGCTTTGGCCGCAAGTACGTCGAGTTCGCCGCTCCGTCGGGTCCCGTTAAGTTGGCGCTCTACGGGCGCCGTGCCCTAGCCAAAGACGCCGGCGTCGCCCCAGACGGCACCGGATCACACCGGATCATCATTGGCAGCAATGCCGGGTCCTTCACTGACCCGGACGGGTTCGCGTGGGAGGCCGGGTGAGCGGGCCGTTGTGCTGTCACAGGGTGCTCCGCACGCCCGGGCACGGCGACGACCCTCGACGAATCGGGTGCGGTCGGCAGCGACGCGGCTCGGCCGCGACTCACACCCACCGGCCCACCCAACCAGCGTGGAATTGGATCTGATCAGCGACCCAATTCATTCCTACCGTTGATAGCGCAGGTCCACCTGTCCCTTTTCAGGGTCGCGGACCGTCTCTACAGGTAACCGACCCCCTAGTCCGGAGCTGCTCCGGGCGGCGAAGACCCGATAGGACCGAGGAGCTCAAGAGGTGCGCGATGTGTACACACCAGCCGCCGTGCCCACCCGCCGACCACCCTGACCGCGACGCTGCACGCACCATCGCCTCGCACCCCGAACAGGGGTGGAGCCTCCTGTGCAACGGCGTGATCCTCTTCGACGATC
>JBKOZJ010000029.1:0-7102 GCA_046725875.1 Actinomycetota bacterium | reverse complement strand
CCGCCACCCCGGCCGGCGCACCGGCCCGTGGCCGCGCGCCCACACCAGCTGCGCCCGATAGCCGGCCGGGGTGGCGACGCACGACGCGGTGGCCACCACGCCGCGCACCGCGGACACCGCCGCGACCTGCTCATCAGCGTGTGTGTCCACCCCGAGGACCATCTCCCCATCGGAGTCGCCGTGGGCAGGCTGGGCGGAGTTGGGGATGCTGGTCACGGTTACTCGTCCGGGGAGCCGGGAGCCTGGGGCTGGGAGGCGCAGCGGCGCCGTCGCTGCGATGCGATGCCGTCTCGACTGCACGCGCGTCCACTCGTCCCGGTCCGCGGAGACGAGAGGGACACAAATGCCGGACTCTCACAGCCAGTGGTCGTCGTGGCGGAGGAAGAACGATCAGCGCGATCGTGATCAGGAGCGGCCGACAGGGCTAGCCTCGCCTCGCTGGTGAGGAGCGCCATCTGCTCCGGGTTATAGCGCGCGCCCGCAACGGCGTCGGGCGGCACGGCCTGTTCGAGCTCGGCGAGCTCATCGATAGTGAGGTCGAGATTGAGTGAACCAACCGCTTCCGCCAGCCGCTCGCGCGTGCGCGCACCGACCAAGGGGACGATCTCGCCGCCGCGCAAGCGCACCCAGGCGATCGCCAGCTGCGCAGTGGTTGCTCCTTTCGCTTCGGCGATCGTGCGCAGACGCTCGACCAGCGCGAGGTTGTGGTCGAGGTTGTCGCCGCTGAATCGGGGCGCGAAGTTGCGGAAGTCGCCCGGCGCCAGAGCGCGAACTCTCGACCAGTGACCGCTGATCAGGCCGCGCGAGAGGACGCCGTACGCGGTGATCCCGATCCCGAGCTCGCGGCAGGCGGGCAGAATGTCGGGCTCGATCCCGCGCGAGATCAGCGAGTACTCGATCTGCAGGTCGGCGACCGGATGCACGCGCTGCGCCCGGCGGAGGGTGTCGACACCAGCCTCCGAGAGGCCGAGGTAACGCACGTGGCCGGCCTGCACGAGCTCGCGGATCGAGCCGACAGTCTCTTCGATCGGGACGTTCGGGTCGACCCGGGCGGGACGGTAAATGTCCACGTAGTCGGTTCCCAGCCGGGGCGTTCGGTGATCGGGAAGATCGTGACCGGCCTTCCCGGCGAGGGTGCGGTCGTCGAACCGTTGCCCAGGCGGTGACAGGCAGCGTGCATCGCACTGGATCGGCATCCGTGGCCGAAGTTGCGGCAGTCGAGGCCCTGTCGGCTACCGTGACTCGCTGTGCTGCGGGTATCGGTGGTCGGCAACTCGGGTTCGGGTAAGTCGACCCTGGCCCGCGCACTGGCCACCGGACTCGGCGTCCCGCACATCGAACTCGACGCGATCTTCCACCAGCCCGGATGGCAGCCCCTACCAGCTGTGGACTTCCGGGCGCGCGTGGACGCCGCGACCGCCGCCGGTGGCTGGGTGGTGGACGGCAACTACTCTGCTGTTCGAGACCTTGTATGGGCGCGGGCGGATACAGTCGTGTGGCTCGACCTGCCCCGGCGCACCGTCATGCGCCAGGTCATCTGGCGCACCCTCCACCGGACCGCGCTCCGAGCCGACCTGTGGAACGGCAACCGGGAACGATGGCGCAACCTGTTCCGCCGCGACCCCGACCAGTCAATCATCGTGTGGGCTTGGCAGCGTCACGCGGTCTACCAGGCCCGGTACGCAGCCGCCGCGACGGATCCAGCGTGGCGCCACCTGACGTTCGTGCGCATCCGATCCTGGAAGGACGCACAGCGGCTCCTCGATCGCGCCAACTCAAACCCGTAAGCCAGCCCACCGGATAGCGCAGGGTGGCGAGGACGGCCGGAAACCGGCTCGGCGAAGTGACTTTCTGGGCTCACCAGCAGGGCGGACGTCGACGAGCAGGTGCTGGACTGGCCTGCGACGCGGCCGGTTAGCCGCGGTGCATCCGCCGGTCAGCGGACTCGGACGTCAGCGGACTCGGACGTCAGCGGACTCGGACGTCAGCGGACTCGGACGTCAGCGGACTCGGCCGTCAGCCGGCCGGGTCGGTCAGCGGCCGATCTGCTTGCGGCCCGCCCGCCGGAGCCGGCGCCGTTGCGACGGGTCGAGCATCAGATAGGCGGCGACCGGCAGAGCTACGAGCGCCACGATGATCAGCACAACCAGCCAGCCGGGGAGCAGCCACAGCGCAATCAGCGTGATCCCAACGCCGCCGATCACATACTTGGTGCCTCTTGACATCTGGGACCTCCGGTCCGGGTTCCCCCGTCGCCCCGGCGCATCGACTCTGCCGTCTGGCGAGCGGTCTAACGACGCAGGCGCCGCCGGAGTGCCCGGACCGACACACGTCCAGCCCCGCCTCCGCCACGTACGCGGATGCGGCGGCCCGGCTGGTCGGCGAGGTTCGCCGCAGTGATGCCCGGGTGCCAGCGGCAGGGACGCGCAGCCGGGTCGGCTCGGTGGCGCTCCGAAGGCCATCCCGTACCGCATTCACGAGCTCCACGGCCCGGATCCGTCACGATCCGGACGGTACCGCCGGGTTGGCATTGACCGCAGATTCTTACGAAATGGTCGAGAAGACGCTAACGGTGCAGATCATGTCAGGAGCCGCCATACCGTGGGTTGCGTGAGTGTCGTACGCCGCGACGCGCAGCGCCGTTGGTCGCTGGTCGCCGTCGGCGTGGCTTTCCTGTGCCTATCGCCGGTCGTGGTCAGCGCATGGCCGGTGACCGATCCCGGCATTGACCCAGCGATCCTGCGAGACCTGGTGGCGGCGTCGCAGCTCCGGCCTTACCAGGGGTACGTCGAGAGCACCGGACATTTCGACCTGCCCGACCTCCCCCAGATCGGGGACGTCACGAAGCTGCTCGGCGGGACGACCAGGATCCGCACCTGGTACACCGGCCCGAACGCCTGGCGGGTGGCCGTACTCACGCCGACTGGGGAGCAGGACACCTACCAGACCAAGGACGGCACCTTCATCTGGGACTACGAGCGGAACCTGCTGACTGGCATCGTCGGCGAGCTGCCGATCCGGCTGCCCTGGGCGGCCGACCTCACGCCGCCAGAGCTCGCCCGCCGGCTGCTGTCCGCCGCGCGCAGCGACCCGGTCAGCCTCCTGCCCGCGCGCCGCATCGCGGGCACGACCGCCGCGGGCTTCCGGGTTGCTCCGCAGGACAGCGCGTCGACCATTGCCCGGGTTGACATATGGGCCGACGCGAAGACAGGTCTGCCACTTCAGGTCGAGGTCGGCGGCCGGGGCGCGGCCAGGCCGGTGTTCACGACCCACTTCCTCGACCTTCGTCAGGAGCCGCCCACGCGCGAGGTCATAACGCCACGGCATCCCCCCACCGCAGCGGTTGCGAGCACCGACGCGCCCGACATGGCCGCCGCGCTCAACTCCATCGCGACCCTTCCACTCCCGCCGTGGCTTGCCGGGCGCACCCGGGCCGGCACGGCGAGCCCCATCGCCGGCGTGGGCACCTACGGGACCGGCCTCTCCACCTTCGTCGCCCTACCGCTGCCGGGACGGCTCGGTGGCCGGGCGATCGAAGCCGCAGAACGCGCCAACGCGGTACCCGTGGAGTTCCAGCTTGGACAGGGGCTGGAGATGCGCACCTCGATCCTCACCTGTCTGGTCGCCTGGGTGGGGGAGCAGCCGGAGCGGCAGGCCTTCCTCCTCGCCGGGTTCGTCGCACCCGACCTGCTCCGTGCCGCCGGCGCAGAGCTGCTGCAACCCCGCAGTGCATTGAGTGCCGAGGCATTCCGATGACCGAGGTGATCAGGACACGGGGCCTGACCAAGCGCTTCGGCCGGATCCTCGCGGTCAACTCGGTTGATCTTGACGTCAACGAGGGCGACCGCTACGGGCTGCTAGGCCCGAACGGGTCAGGCAAGACGACCTTGCTGCGGCTCGTCCTGGGTCTCGTGTACGCGACGAGCGGCGAGATCGAACTGCTTGGCGCACCGGTGCCGCGCCAGGTCACGAGGGCCCTCGCGGAGGTGGGCTCGCTGGTCGAGGGACCGGCGGCATACCCCCACCTGTCTGGCCGGACCAACCTCGCCCTGCTCGACCGCGCCGGCCCGCAGGGCGCATCCGGCAGCGGTCGCCGTGAGCGCCGCGCCCGCATTGACGAGGCACTCGATCGTGTCGGTCTGGGCGGGTTGGACAACCGCCCCGTGAAGGCGTACTCCCTCGGCATGCGCCAGCGGCTTGGCCTCGCGGCCGCGCTGCTGCGCTCGCCGCGTGTGCTGATCCTGGACGAGCCAACCAACGGCCTCGACCCACAAGGGATCCGCGAAGTGCGGAATTTGTTGCACGAGCTGAACGCCGCCGGCACGACGTTGTTCCTATCCAGCCACCTCCTCGCCGAGGTCGAGCAGTTGTGTACGAGGGTCGGCGTGATCGACCGCGGCCGGCTCGTGCTGCAGGAGTCGGTAGCAAGCCTCAGAGCACCCACCGGTCGGACGATCGTGCGCACCCTGGATGCTGATCGGGCAGCCGCGCTTCTCGACGGGCGAATCGTGTCACGGTCCGGAGATCGGCTGGTGGTGGGCCAGGTCGATCCGGCCGAGCTCAACACCCGGCTGGTGGCCGCCGGGCTAAGAGTGACCGAGATCGCGGCGGAGCGCCGGTCGCTCGAGGACGTGGTGCTCGAGGTGACAACTCCCGGGTCCGATCGGATGCCTGGCACGTCCAGCGACATCGTCAGTGCGACCGGCTCGGAGGACGCGACGTGATCACGGTGGAGCTGGTCAAGCTGTGCCGCCGCCCGCGCACCTGGGTGAGCCTGTTCCTGCTATGCGCCCTGCCGGCCACCGTCGCGATCTTCCTGGCCGTGACCAAGGTCGGCCCGGCCCCTGGGGAGGAGCCGACCTTCCTCGCCGCGGTCCTCGCCAACGGCTCGCTCTTCCCGGCCGCCGCACTCGCGATCGTCCTGCCCATCTTCCTGCCGGTGGCCGTCGCCGTGGTCGCGGGCGACTCGGTCGCCGGCGAGGCATCGAGCGGCATGCTGCGCTACCTCCTGGCCCGACCTGTCGGCCGCACCAGGCTCCTCGTCGCCAAGCTGGTCACGATCGTCGTGTACGTCTTCCTCGCTGTGGTGTCGGTCGCCGTGACGGCCTACGTCATCGGTATCTCGCTGTTCGAGGCGCAGCCGGGAACGTCGGTCACGACCGTCTCGGGCGTCTCCTTGACCCCGGCCGAGCTACTCCTGCGTACATTGGCCGCCCTGGTGTATGTCGCAGTCTCGATGCTCGGCGTCGCCGCGATCGCGCTCTTCCTGTCAACGATCACGGACTCATCGCTGGGTGCCGCGCTCGGGGCGCTGGCTGCCTTGGTCACGAGCACCGCCCTCGTCACCCTCGACGCGGCCGCGGCGGTCCAGCCTTACCTGCCGACCCGCTACTGGCTGGCCTGGATCGACTTCTTCCGGGATCCGATCCTCTGGCGGGACATCGAACGCGGTCTCGCGCTGCAAGGCGTCTACGTGGCGGTCTTCCTCGCCGCCTCCTGGGCAAACTTCGCGACCAAGGACGTGACAACCTGAATCGGGCGTCAGCCGGCGCCTCCTGCCTCGCCCGAGGCGCGCACGCGCTCAAACTTGCGTTGGGTAGAAGGTGCCCTTGCTCCAAACCGGCGCCAGTAGGGAGCGCTCTTGCCCCAAACAGGATTGGAGGAAGGTCCCTTCTACCGACGAGGGCCGCTAGCAGACGTTGCCTGTTGGCGGTGTGAGCGGGCCCGAGCCGAGCGCCTCCTGGACGATCTGGAGCACGACCGGGCTGGTCGGCAGCTGCGAGTGGGCGAGCCGAACCGACGGGCAGAGCGACTGGACGGAGATGCTGATCGCGCCCTCGAGCCGCGCCGAGTCCGGCGGCGTGACGGTTTGGTCCTGCTCGGTCCACACGGACAGCCAGGCCGGCGGGTTCGCCACCGGCCTCATGAGGCCGGACAGCAGCCTGCTTCCAGGGACAAGTTGCTGACACGCGAGGGGGCACGCGCCGGGCAGCGCCGTCACACCGGCCGCCGCGAGCGTGGTGCCATGGTGTGGCGAGCCGATGGTGATGATCCGGCGCGCCTTGTGGGCACCGTCCTCCTGCTGCGCCCACAGCCGCGCGACGATGCCACCGGCGGAGTAGCCAACCAGGTCTACGGACGGTGCCCCGTGCCGAAGGGCATCGGACACGTAGCGGTCGAGCGTGGCCGCCTGACCGGCGAGGTCGCCGACGCCGCCTTCGGGCAGTCGGACGACCGTCACGGGGCGACCTGTCGCCCGGAGTCCGGAAGCCATCTGCGTCAACGCTCCAGTCTCACCGCCGTAACCCGGAACCAGGAAAACGGGACCTGCGACGCTTTGGCTCGGGACACCACGGTCGGCTAGGTTCGGGGCACCACGATGGACCGTGCCGACCACCAAGCCGCCACCGATGGCTGCCACGACGGCGAGACAGGCTACGAATAGCATGCGCCGGCGCGGGCTCAAGCTACCGATGCCCAGCACTGCCCCGTCGCCTTTGATCGCACGCCGCCAATCCTCCCTCGCGCCATCCGTAAAGCCCCTTTCCGGGCTGCCAGATGGTGGTCGTCACTGAAGGCGCGTGGCTTGTAATCGTGGAAGGGAACGCCGACCCCCGCCGGGCCGATCCGCCTATCCCGAGCTCACCGACACCGAAACTGTCGGCGCTGCCGCCTAGAGTTCACCGTGGATCGGCACCTAGGTTCCACGCGACTCGGGACATGCTCGCCATACCGGATGACGGACTCAAGTGGGTTTTCCAACCTGAATGACCACTCGCCGTGCTCATCGTCAGGGGATTGGATATGGACGTCTCCGGCTTCGGTCGCGGCGCAGACCTGTTGTGCGCCGCGTCTGTCGGAGATGGTCAACGCCACCAAGCAAGTGCTACAGCGTGGAGTGCAGTGAATCCCAGGGACTCTGTGCTCTTGCGAAAAGAGCGATCCACCTCCTACTCCGTATGAAAGGCGGACTACATGCCCGGAAAGTTCGACGGGAAGGTGGCTTTCGTAACTGGTGGTTCCTCTGGGATCGGTGAGGCTGCGGCACGTCTGCTGGCGGCCGACGGCGCACACGTCGCGCTGGTCGATATCCAGGAGGAAC
>JBKOZJ010000028.1:0-13014 GCA_046725875.1 Actinomycetota bacterium | reverse complement strand
CTGGGCCCGGTAGTCCTCGGGGGAGGCGCTGAGGTGGCCGCCGTACTTCAGGTCCTCGACGGCTCCCGACACGTGCGCCGTGAGCCAGCGGCCATGCCCGGCGGGAACGAGCGTGTCTGTCGGCCCATAACGAACCTTCACTGGGATCTCGATCTCCGACAGGTCAAACCCCCACGGCTGGGTGAAGGCAATGTCGTCGTCGACCCAGCCGTCGACGCCTTGCCGTAGCGCCTCGGTGAAGTCCTCGCGCAGCCGTTCGGCGAACTCCGGTTTCGCCAGCACCTCACGGTCCTCGTCCGAAAGCGGGTAGTCCGGGCCGAAGACGTCACGCATGTCGCCCTGCATCCGATGAACCGCGGCGGCCGCTTCAGGCTCGAGCAGACTGCGCAGCTCCGCCTCCCCCTTCATGGCGGTGGTGAACTCGGCCACGTTGCCCTCGACCATGCCGTCGAAGTAGTCGAGTCCCTCGGCTCCCCACGGAGCGATTCCCACATCGCAGATGATCCTGGTCAGCCGGTCGCGGAGACGGGCTGCACAGGCGAGTACGTGCGGCCCACCGCCGGAACCGCCCGTTGCCGCGAACCCGTCCCAGCCCATTGCGTCCCCGACCGCCGCGGCGTCGCCAACGAAGTCGATGACCGAGCGTCCCGGCAGTCGAGTGGACAACCCGTATCCGGGCCGATCGAGCGTCACGAAGCACACGCCCAACTCGCTGTACGGATCACCGATAGGAAACCGCCCGAGCCTCGATCCGGGGGTCCCGTGGATACCGAGAACGGGAACGCCATCCGGCTTTCCCCACACCTCGTAGGCGATCGTCCGGCCGTCCGGTGCCGTCGTCGTTGGCATGCGTGGGGTCCCTCCGCTCGGTCCTCGGCGGTCATGCCGCCCATAAGACCGATCATCGAGGAGGCTGACGCCTACCGCAAAGGAGATCGCTCACGGCAGAGTGTGAGCGCCTTCATGGTCGCCGCAGCCCGGGCACGGGCATACTCGCCGGTAACCATGTCTTCCAGCGGACTGCACGCGGGCTCGCTCGACGTACATCATTGTCCTGACGAAGGGACGGGCGGCGATGGGCAGGTTGGCGCGAACAGAAGGGCTTACGGACGTTCAGCAGGACATCCTCGCCACCGTCCGGGACTTTGTGGACAAAGAGATCCTGCCCGTCGCCACCAAGCTCGAGCACGCCGATGAGTACCCCACCGACATCGTCGAGGGCATGACTCAGATGGGCCTGTTCGGCCTCATGATCCCGGAGGAGTACGGCGGCCTCGGCGAGTCGCTGCTGACCTACGCGCTCGTGGTCGAGGAACTGTCTCGCGGCTGGATGAGCGTGTCCGGGATCGTGAACACGCACTTCATCGTGGCCTACATGATCCAGCAGCACGGGACGGACGAGCAGCGGGCCGCCCTGCTCCCGCGGATGGCAACCGGCGAGGTGCGCGGTGCCTTCTCGATGTCCGAGCCGGGCGTCGGGTCGGACGTGTCCGGCATCACGACCCGCGCAGTCCGTGAGGGTGACGACTATGTCGTCACCGGGCAGAAGATGTGGCTGACCAACGGCGGAACCGCCAACCTTGTCGCGTTGCTGGTCAAGACCGACCCGGCGGCGGCGCCGCCGCACCGCGGGATGACCACCTTCCTGGTCGAGAAGGAGCCGGGCTTCGGCGAAGTAGCGCCCGGCCTCACAGTGCCCGGCAAGATCGACAAGATGGGCTACAAGGGCGTCGACACGACCGAGCTCGTCCTCGACGGGTACCGGCTACCGTCGAGCGCCGTGCTCGGCGGCGAGCCGGGTCGTGGCTTCTACCAGATGATGGACGGCGTCGAGGTCGGTCGGGTGAACGTCGCGGCACGTGGCTGTGGCGTCGCGATGCGCGCATTCGAGCTGGCCATCGAGTACGCCCAGCATCGACGGGCATTCGGCAAACCCATTGCGGAACACCAGGCAGTCATGTTCCGGCTGGCGGAAATGGCGACCAAGGTCGAGGCGGCCCACCAGATGATGGTGATGGCAGCCTGCACCAAAGACAGTGGTGCCCGCAACGACCTCGAAGCCGGCATGGCGAAATACCTCGCGTCCGAGTACTGCAAGGAAGTCGTCGAGGACGCGTTCCGCATCCACGGCGGTTACGGCTTCTCCAAGGAGTACGAGATCGAGCGGCTCTATCGAGAGGCGCCGATGCTGCTCATCGGCGAAGGAACCGCCGACATTCAAAAGTTGATCATCGGGCGTCGCCTGCTTGAGGAATACCGCAAGCCCTGAAGATCGTGGCGTGGGCCGATCAGGAGGCGTGGTAGTGCAGTTCGGGCGGTATCTGGAGGAGTTCGAGGTCGGTGCGATCTATAAGCACTGGCCTGGCAAAACCGTAACCGAGTACGACGATCACCTGTTCTGCCTGCTCACGATGAACCACCATCCGCTCCATCTCGACGCGCATTACGCTGCGGAGGCGACGGAGTTCGGCCAGAACGTCGTGGTCGGCAACTACATTTACTCGCTGCTCCTGGGCATGTCCGTTCCCGACGTCTCCGGGAAGGCGATCGCCAATCTGGAGGTGGAGTCGCTGCGGCACGTCGCGCCGACGTTCCACGGCGACACCATCTATGGTGAGACCACGGTCATCGACGTGAAGGAGTCTTCGTCCAAGCCGGACCGCGGAATCGTCTACGTCGAAACCCGCGGCTACAACCAGGACGGCACCCTCGTGTGCGTCTTCCGGCGCCGGGTCATGGTTCCGAAACGGGAGTACGACGCGGAGCGCGGCGAGCAGCCCGGCCGCCCGGAGCCTAAGGCGACGCGATAAGCAGGGCTCCTCGTCAGGCACCGCGGGTAGCAGGCACCCTTCCGCCAAGCCACGCGGCGGAGAAGGGACCCAGGCGTCACTCGGGGCCGGCCGTTCTACCAGGACGGGTCGGGGTGTACGACGCCCCAGGCGATCAGTGCATCGACGAGGCCGTCGGTAAGCGGAAGGCCGGACAGCTCGTCCCTGGTCACCCAGCGAACGGCGGCGGCATCGTCACCGGACTGCAACGTGCCGCCGACCGGTCGGCACAAGTAATCGGCAATCTCGAGGACGGCACCGCCCAGACCCGGCCGGCTGACCTGGCCGGCGAGCGCGCCAACCTCTACCACGAGTCCGGTCTCCTCGCGGACCTCGCGCACGACGGCCTCCGCATCGGTCTCACCGGGCTCGACTCGGCCACCCGGTATCGACCACAGGTTCTCGCCGGGTGGGTGCGCCCGGAGCACGAGCAGTAGGCGGTCTTCGTCGTCCTTGATAATCGCTCCTATGCATGGGATCAGGCGCTGTTCGTCCACGTACTCGATCGTGACACGCAGCTGATCCTTCTGCTCCGAGGGTTCGCCGGATGGCTGCTGGGGACGGGTGCGCAATCGGTCGCTGGGGATGGAACTGTGGGGCACTTGACGGCCGTCCGGACGGGGCGCAACCGTTGCATTTGACATGACTGCCGACGCCAAGTGCCCCCGCTGCGGCGTGCCGTTGCGCGCTCCGGGGATGTTCTCGAGCGCCTGGCGGTGCGCAGTCCACGGTGATGTCCAGCCGATGGCGCCGCCGGTGCTACCGACGGGGGAGCATCTGCGCTGGTTGGCGACTCACTCGACGGTGCCGGTGTGGGTCCCGTGGCCGTTGCCGGCCGGGTGGCTCGTCACGGGTCTGACCTGGGTCGGAGACGAGCGGAGCAGCGTCCGCGCGGTCGCGACCGCGTGTACCGGTCCGAACCCCCTCGGCGGCACCGGCGATCTCGTACTGGTCGCGGAGGAGCTGGGGATTGGACTTGGCGCTCGCTACGCCTGCTGTTCAGGTCCAGATCCGGGCGAGCAGCTGGCCAACAGCCCGGCAGATGCCAAGATCGAGGCGTCCGGCCATCCGACGCCGCTCTGGTCGGTAGCCGGCCCGGATGGGCAGTCCGCCTACGCCGGCGCCGCCGGCGGCGTCTGGCTCTGGCTCGTCCTGTGGCCGGAGACAACCGACCTGGTCATGCTCGCTCCGCTGACACTGGTGGACGCGCGGGATGCCGGCTTGTCCCTCGACCTGCCCACCGGCGCCCTGTGCCCGCGACTCTAGGCCGCGAACGGTGCGGCGGCCGGCCGGGCTCCGGCATGTGCCGGCGCCGGGGAGCGCCGGGTAGCGTTCGCCCGTGAGCACGCCGCCGTTTCTCGACCTACCGAAGGGCGCCCGGGCCGAGCGCATCACCACCGAGCGCGGCGAGTTCGCGGCGCTCGTGGCAACGCCGCCCGATCAAATTCGCAGCACAGCCCTGCTGGTTCCCGGCTACTGCGGCTCCAAGGAGGACTTCATCGCAATCCTCGAGCCGCTGGCCGCGGTCGGAGTCAACGTGGTCGCGGTCGATCCACGCGGACAGTACGAAACACCCGGCCCGGATGACGCAGCCGCCTACCACCCAACCGAGCAGGGTGCCGATGTCGTGGCATTGATCGGGGAGATCGGCCGCGGACCAGTACATCTGCTTGGTCATTCGTTCGGCGGGCTCATTTCGCGCGAGGCCGCAATCGCCCGGCCGACCCTTGTCCGCTCGCTCACGTTGGTGTGCGGCGGTCCGGCCGCAATCTCGGGACCGGCCGCAGACCGGGTGAAGCTGCAGCTCGCGGCGCTCGAGCAGTACGACCTGGCGACGGTTCAGTCGCTCCGAGAGTCATTCGCGGCGGCTCAGGGGGAGCCACTGCCTCGCGCGGAAATTTGCGACTTTCTCCGCAAACGCTTCATATTGAACAACCAGGCGGGCTTGCTGGCGGTGTCCCGGGAGCTGCTGTCGGCCGACGACCGGACGGGTGCGCTCGCCGCCGCGCGCGTACCAGTGCTGGTTGCTTTCGGCGAGTTGGATGATGCCTGGCCGCTGGACGAGCAGCGGGACATGGCCCGGCGGCTGCAGGCAGAGCTCGCCGAGATCCCGGGCACCGGCCACTCCCCGGCCGTGGACGATCCGATCGCGAGCGCGCGACTGTTCGCGCGCTTCTGGTTTGAGACGGATTTGGGCCGGTCATGATCAACCCTGCGAGCGTGTCACAGGGTCGCGGAGCGACCAGCCGCGGCAGGGGCCCATGGCGAGTCGTATGCCGAGGCCGCTCACGAGGGGAGACACGGGCGGAGCAAATGGAGAGAATGGGCTGTTTGGGTCCGTTCGGGCGAGTAGCCTCGCCGTGAAAGGGGACGTAAGCCGTGGAGCTCCACACCGTCCTGCGTGACGACCCGGCCGAGGTCGGGCGTGCGCGACGGCTGGTGGCCTCTCGGCTTGATAACTGGGGCCTCAAAGATTCTGACCAGGTTGCTGCGCTGCTCGTGAGCGAGCTTGTGACCAACGCCCTCCTGCACGGCCATCCACCGCTGGAGATGATCGCTCGCGACATCTTGACCGGCATCCGGGTCGAGGTTCACGACTGCAACCCCGAGGGCGCGCCGCGCAAGCGGGAGGATGGCACGGGCATGCAAAGTGGTCGTGGCCTGCAACTTGTGGATCACCTCGCCACCCGCTGGGGTTGGGCGGAATCGGCGTTGGGTGGGAAATACGTCTGGTTCGAGCTCGATCTCGTCTGGCAACCCTCGTCGAACGGCCGCGGTCCGTACTGACGGTTCGCCGGCCGCATGCGCGCGCGATTTCACGGGTCCGGAAGGCCAGCC
Source organism: Actinomycetota bacterium (assembly GCA_046725875.1). Classification (GTDB taxonomy): domain Bacteria; phylum Actinomycetota; class Actinomycetes; order JAKEEW01; family JAKEEW01; genus JBKOZJ01. The sequence continues at coordinate 7,348 of JBKOZJ010000028.1, read as the reverse complement.
CACGGTTGCTTGGTGGGAAACGCAAGGGCTCCCTCTGGGCAATGCCGCGCGAAGTCGCACCAAGCGCACCGCGGGCCGACCCGGGGCGGGAAGACTTGATCCATGTCCGTCAGGCCGTCGTTGAACGCCTTCTCCGCCGCCCGGCATTCTGCGGCGATGTCTTCGATGCGGCGCAGGTGGCGCTGGAGGGCTCCGTCGCCGTGGCTCCAGGCGACCACGGTGCCGGTGGGCAGGTGATGCAGCTCGACCGTGCGGCAGCGGCGGTGCAGTGTGCGCTCGGCGGCAAGTGCATACGCGGCGAGCGCGAGCGATCCGCGTGCGTCGTCGGCACTGAGGACGTGCCGCCCGGTCTTGTAGTCGACAACGACGAGCTCGTCGCCTCGCTCGTCGATCCGGTCCACTCGCCCGCTCAGCGCGACCACGTCGGTCCGGGTAGCCACCACCCGTTCGATACCGACGGGTTCGTGAGCTGGGTCGAGGCCGCGAACATACTTCTCGACCATGTCGGCTGCCCACGCCCGCATCTCGGCCGACTGCGTGGCGTCGCGATACCCGTCCGCGAGCCAGTTCTCGTGGAGCAGCCTCCTCGCCGCGACCGGGGTCCGCTCACGCAGCGGCCGGCGCCACCATGCGGCAAGAGCGAGATGGACGCTTGCCCCGAGGCTGTTGTGCGCCCATGGCGGGCCCTTGGTCGGCGTCGGCCGGTCGAGATAGGCCAAGCGGAAGCGGCGCGGGCAGTCGATCCAGCTGGTCAGCCGCGATGGATACGCAGGGTAGAGCCGCCGCGGCATACCTTCGAACTCAAGCTGACCGGTCGGCCCGGCAGAAAACGCCATGCCCTGAATTCAACACCGCACGACCGACACGGCAGAGCACTGACATACACCCTGTTGATCAGGCCGGCGGTGGCTCAGTAACCAGGGGTTTGCCGCCGCGGAGCCGACGCCGGCGTCGAACGACGCGCTGAGGCTGAACCGACCCGTCGTCGCTGTCAGTGCTGACCACCGCACCGCCGGTGGGCCGCTTCTGGGCTCCCTCTCCTGTGCTCGAGGCCCGTCCGCGGTCGACCCCCTTGCGGTTCGCGTCGGCCGTACTCGATCGGCCCCGGTTACCCGCGGGCCGGCCGCGTGGCCGGGCCTCTCCGGCTCGGGAGCGGCCGCCTCGCCTTCCACGGCGCCTGCGCGCGGCCTCCGGCGCACCGAGGTCCTCGACCTGCTCCGCCGCGAGCCCCGCCCGGCTCCGCCGGTTCGCCGGGAGCACGCCGCTCGCATCGCTTGGAATACCGAGCACGTCGTAGAGGTGCTCTGAGGTGGAGTAGGTCTCAATCGGCTCGTCGAATGACAGCCCGAGGGCGCCGTTGATCAGGGACCACCGATGCAAGTCCGCCCAGTCGACAAGGGTCACCGCGACGCCGGACGCACCGGCCCGCCCGGTCCGGCCGATTCGGTGCAGATAGGTCTTCGCGTCGTCCGGACACTGGTAGTTGATCACATGGGTGACACCCTCGACGTCGATCCCACGAGCCGCGACGTCCGTTGCGACCAGGACGTCCACCTTTCCGCTTCGAAAGGCGCGCAGCGCCTGCTCGCGGGCCGCCTGGCCGAGATCGCCGTGGACGGCGGCGACAGCAAACCCGCGCTCGCCGAGCTGGTCGGCGAGCTGTTGAGCGGTCCGCTTGGTTTGGCAGAAGATCATCGTCAAGCCGCGGTCCTCGGCCTGGAGAATGCGGGCCAAGAGCTCGATCTTGTCCAGCGCATGCGCCCGGAAGACATGCTGAACCGTCTGAGGCACGGTGGCCATCTCGTCGGTGCCTTCGGCACGGATGTTGGTCGCCTGCCGGAGGTAGCGTCGCGCCAGCGAGACGACCTCCGCCGGCATCGTTGCCGAAAAGAGCAGGGTCTGGCGGTTCTCCGGGACCAGCCCCATGATCTTCTCGACGTCCGGGAGGAAGCCAAGGTCGAGCATCTCGTCTGCTTCGTCGAGCACGAGGATCTTCACGTGGGCCAGGTCTAGGTGACCTTGGTCGGCGAGGTCGAGTAGCCGACCGGGGGTACCGACGACGATCTCTATGCCAGCCCTCAACGCCTCCGTCTGTGGCTCGTAGGCGCGCCCTCCGTAAAGGGTCACCAGGCGGGCGCCAGACCGGCCGCCGGCAAGCTTGAGGTCGCCGGCTACCTGTAGGGCGAGCTCGCGGGTCGGCACGACGACGAGAGCCTGGGGTTTTCCTGGCGCAGCCAAGTCGTCGAATGCCGGATCCGGCGGCGGGATGATGCGCTGGAGCATCGGAATCCCGAACGCGAGTGTCTTCCCAGTTCCAGTTCGCGCCTGGCCGATCACGTCGGTGCCGAGCATGGCGATGGGAAGGGTCATCTCCTGGATGGGGAAGGGATGTGTGATGCCGACCTCGTCGAGCGCGTCCGCAATTTGCGGGCTTATGCCCAGGTCTCTAAAAGTGGTCAGAACAAGTCCTTGTCAAGATCAACCGGGTGCCTTAGTGGCACTCTGCAACGCCAATCCTATCGTCGCGGCTCCACCCTGGCCGCACACGTCCAGGAAGCCTAGCTCGCTGCTGAACAACCCCACCCTGCTGCGCGACGGGCGAGGTTATTCAGCAGTGTCCTCGCCAGCACTACGCTGCGTCCCCATGAATGAGGACCAGCTGCCGGTGGAGGACGCCGGGGGCGACCGTCCCGAGCGTACGTTCGAGGACGGGCCCGGTTGGGCCGGCCGCCACCTGTCCGCGGTCGTCGACTTGCTCGGAGCGCTCGCGCTTGGCGAGCTGACCGCATTCGAGCGGCTGGCCGAGGACGCGCGGATGGCACCGAGCCTCGAAGACCGTAGCGCGCTTGCGGCGATGGCGGTCGCGGAGTTCCATCACCACGAGAAGCTGCGGGCCCGGCTGGCCGAGCTCGGGGTGGAGCCGGAGTCTGCGATGAGCCCGTTCGTCGACGCCTTCGAGGAGTTCCACCGCCGCACCGCTCCAAGCGACTGGTTCGAGGGCCTGGTCAAGGCCTACGTCGGAGACGGCATTGCGGCCGACTTCTACCGAGAGATCGCCGCTCTCGTCGACGACGACACCCGTCTCCTCGTACTCGAGGTGCTCGACGACACCGGACACTCGAAGTTCGCCTTGGATCGGGTTCGGTCCGCGATGGAGTCGGATCGGCGCCTCGCCGGGCGGCTCGTGCTGTGGGGGCGGCGCCTCGTCGGCGAGGCGCTGAGTCAGGCCCAGCGGGTGGCCGCCGAGCGAGACGCGCTGTCCGAGCTGCTCGCCGGCAACCTCACCGAGCACGGGTTGGACCTGGCCGAGGTGGGCCGCATGTTCGCCCGGATAACCGATGCCCACAGCCGGCGGATGGCCGCGCTCGGCTTGGCCCCCTGACAGGAGCCGGCGTCGGCCCTTCGGTCGTCCGATGGCGGAACAGAAGGGGCGAGGGCCTCAAGACGGTCTAGCCCTACGACAAGGAGCGGCGTTTGCCCGGGCAGAAAGCTGGCTGTGGCTCGGCTGGCCGTCACATCGCGCCGAAGCCGACTCGGCGCTCTACCTGTTCCCCGATCTCGACGTAGGCGAGCCTGTCAGCGGGCACAAGCACTTTGCGCCCACGCTCGTCCGTCAGCGTCAGAATGCCGTCCGACTTTCCGAGTGCTGCCGCCACCGCCTTCTCGATGTCGTCGGCAGACTGGCCGCTCTCGAGTACGAGCTCCCGCGCCGCGTTCTGTACACCGACCTTGACCTCCACCGCCTGTTCCTCCAGAGCGTGCTGAATCCGCCTCTCGGCGACGACATAGTGAGCCCGGTTGGCACCTCTAGGCAGGTTATCCGCTGGTCGAATCCGATGCCGGGTGATCGACCTCCCGTCGGGGGAAGCCCCTGATCCCTCTCCAGGCTAGGTTGGCGACCAGCTCGGCGGCGTGATCCCGTGGAATACCTCCGGTCGCGGCAAGCCAATAGCGCGCCGTCACCTGCGCCAGGCCGACGAGCCCGACGGCGAGCAACATCGACTCATCGGCGGACAGACCCGCATCTTCGGCGATCAGTGCGCTGATGACCTCGGCGCACTGCTGCGTCGCGCGCTCCACCCGCTCGCGGACGGCCGGCTCATTCATCAGGTCTGATTCGAATACAAGGCGGAAGGCACCGCCGTGGCTGTCGACGAAGTCGAAGTAGGCCTGCATGGTGGCGGCGACCCGTTGTTTGTTGTCGTGCGTGGAGTCGAGCGCCGCTTTAACCGCGCCGACCAGCGCCTCGCTGTGCTGCTCGAGCAGCGCGAGATAGAGCTCGAGCTTGCCCGGGAAGTGCTGATAGAGCACCGGCTTGCTGACGCCTGCCCGGTCGGCGATGTCGTCCATCGCCGCAGCGTGATAGCCCTGGGCGACAAACACCTCCTGGGCCGCGCCGAGCAGCTGCAGCCGCCGCGCCGGTCGCGACATTCGGGTGCTGCGCTGCCTGGCTTCGTCCACTGCCGTCACGGGCCGCCTCCCACACTCGAGCGGGCCGCCAGCGCCTCGGCTGTCAAGAGACATCACGGCTGGCCCGGCGGTCGCTCCATATCCTACGGTTCCGTAGGTCGTCCTAGCCCACGAGCAGCGAACGGGCCTTCACCTGTGGAGAGGTCGCAACCCGCGAAGTGTCCCCGCACAGCAACCGCTTAATAGCTGGGGAGAGCAACGTTCAGCGGGTGGGAAGAGCGGGGCGGCGGCCGGACCGCAACGGCTCGAAGAGGTCGCCCGTACTCGCAACACGATCCAGCACGCTGGATGTGAGAAAGCGCAGGTCCTCTGGTGAGTCGCAGGCTTCGACCTCGTCCCAGGTGATCGGCGTGGAGACGGTCGGGAGTGATCTCGCACGCAAGGAGTAGGGGGCAACCGTGGTCTTGGCGGCGTTGTTCTGGCTCCAGTCGATGAAGACCTTTCCTGGGCGGAGCCGCTTTGCCATCTGGCTGACGATCAGGTCCGGCTGCTTGCGGGCGAGCTGATCGGCGAGTGCCTTCGCATACGCCGAGGTCTGGTCGCCGTCCGCGGGCCGGATTGCCGCGTACAGCTGCATCCCCTTCGACCCCGAGGTCTTGGGAAGCGGCCCGAGTCCGTCATCCTCGAGCAGCTCGCGCAGCAACAGCGCCACCTCTGAACACTCGACGATCGTCGCCGGGGGACCAGGGTCGAGATCGAAGACCAGCAGGTTGGACGGGCGGGCGTCGCCCTGCCGGTCCACCGTCCACTGCGGAACGTGCAGCTCGAGGGCGGCGAGGTTGCCCAGCCAGACCAGCGTAGGCCGGTCGTCCACCACGATGTAGTCGATGACCTCCCGGTCCTTGGTGCTGCCGGGGACCGGCAAGGTGACCGTACGCACCCAGCTCGGGGTATGGGACGGTGCGTTCTTCTCGAAGAAGGACTGGCCTTCGACACCGTCGGGATAGCGCTTGCGGGTAGCCGGCCGGCCGGCGACGTGAGGGAGGATGACCGGCGCTATTCGGGTGTAGTAGTCGATAACCTCGGCCTTAGTGAACCCGGTCTCCGGGTAGAGGACCTTGTCCAGATTCGACAAGCCCAGCCGGCGCCCGTCCACCTCGACCGCGACGCGTTCCGGCATGGCAGCCAACGTACCCGCCGGGCCGGCCACCTAGCGGCCAGGGATGATAATTCCTTGATCAACGGGTCGTAGTAGCGAGAGCTGCCTAGCCGGGTGGCGACGGGTCGGCTGGCAGCGGTCACACTGGGGTGGAGAGGAGCCGACATGCCGCAGACCATCTGGAAGGGCGCGATCTCGTTCGGGCTCGTGACGATTCCGATCCGGTTGTACGCAGCCACCGAGGAGCGCGGCGTCTCGCTGCACCAGGTGCACGCCGCCGACGGGGGGCGCATCCGGTATCGGCGCATTTGTGAGATTGACGGGCAGGAAGTCCCCTACCGGGACATCGCGAAGGGCTACACGCTGCCGGACGGCGACACGATCGTCCTGACCGACGAGGATCTCGCTGAGCTGCCGCTGGTGTCCAGCAAGACCGTCGAGGTCCTGCAGTTCGTGGACGCCGAGGACATCGACCCGATCAACTTCACTCGCAGCTATTACCTCGAGGCGGACGGCCCCGGCGGCAAGCCGTATGTCCTCCTGCGCGACGCCATCCAGCGCACCGGCAAGGTCGCGGTGGTCAAGGTTGCGCTGCGAAATCGTGAGTCGCTCGCGTTGTTGCGTCCCTACGAGGATGTCCTTCTCCTGCAGATGATGTTGTGGCCGGATGAGGTACGGGCGGCGGACGCCTTCGCTCCGCCCGATGACGTCCAGGTTCGCTCGCAGGAGATCGACATGGCCGAGTCCTACATCGACACCATGACCGCACCGTTTGACCCAACCGAGTACACCGACCAATACCGCGATGCCCTCGAGCAGGTCATCGAGGCCAAAGCGGCCGGCCGGCCGGTCAAGGAGGAGGCGGCGCCGGCACCCGAGCGCGGCGAGGTGGTCGACCTGATGGAGGCGCTGCGGCGCAGCGTCGAGGACGCCAAGGCCCGTCGAGGAGAAGCCGCCGAGCCGCGGCCGAAGAAAGCGAGCGGTAGGAAGGCGGCGCCGCGGACGGCGGCCAAGGAAACGGCGAGGAGCTCTTCGGCGAAGAAGGCGGCTAAGCGGCCGGCCGCCAAGAGGTCAGCCAAGAAGGCCGCGTCGGCCCGCAAGACTGCTTGAATCCGGTCCTCGCTCTACCACTGATCACCGGACGCGTATCTGGGAAGATCGCGGGTACCTCCTCGCCGTGTGGTCCGTCCGAGGTGGTATGAGCGACCTGATTCGGAGGATGCATGACCGGCCCGGGAGAGCACTGACAAACCCAAGCGAACAGCCGTGACCGACGGTCTCGCGATCGGGTTCGGCTGGCTAGAGTTCGGCTTCTTGCTCGCCGTCCTGGCCTACTTTCTCCTGCGGCATGGCCGATGATCGCCGCCCGGTCCGCACGGCGCCGTCCGATGACCCGGAGGCGGCCGCATCCCTGCCGGGTGGCGGTATCCGCGGTCGGCATATCACTGGTCACAGCTCTCGTCGCGGGCTGCGTCACACCCGCCACGGGCATCGACGACTACCGCGACAAGGCGGCAATGTCGGTCGAGGCTGCGACGAGCGAGGTCGAGACCGCCCGGCTTACGGCTCGGGTCGCTCTCGCCGACCGCATCTTCAAGCCGTACGCTGACGAAACGATCAGCGCGAGCGAGCAGGCTCTTGGCTCGATCTCCAACTCGTTCACATCGGTGCAGCCTCCGCAGGGCATGGACCGGCTTCGGGACGAGGTGTCCACCCTCCTGTCGGACGCCGAAGACGCGGTGTCAGCCGCCCGGATCAGCATCCGCCGGTCCGACCGGG
>JBKOZJ010000027.1:0-9371 GCA_046725875.1 Actinomycetota bacterium | reverse complement strand
TTCCGCCGGCTGACCGACGAGCTCGTCACGCTCCTGGCCTACGAAGCCACCCGGGATGTTCGGATCGATCCGATCGAGATCGTCACTCCGGTCGCCCCGGCCCGCGGGGTGCGGCTCGCCGCGCCGAAGCCGCTCGTCGTGCCCATCCTTCGCGCGGGGCTTGGCATGCTCGACGGGATGACCCGCCTCGTGCCCACGGCCGAGGTCGGCTTCCTGGGAATGGTCAGAGATGAGGAAACGCTCAAGGCGTCCACCTATGCGACCCGGCTGCCGGACGACCTATCCGGGCGCCAGTGCTATGTCCTCGACCCGATGCTGGCGACCGGCGGAACGCTCGCGGCGGCGATCGGATACCTCACGGGCCGAGGTGCGAATCACGTCACTGCGATCTGCCTGCTCGCCGCGCCTGAGGGGGTCCAGCATCTGGAGAAGACGCTCACCGAACTCGACGTACCGGTAACGGTCGTCACTGCGGCGCTCGACGAGCGGCTCAACGAGCACGGCTATATAGTTCCCGGCCTCGGTGACGCCGGCGACCGCCTCTACGGCGTCGTGTAACCCACCCCGCTGAGATGAATGTGCCGTTGGCTCGAACCTATCGACTCAGCGGCACATTCATACCCGAGCCTTTCGAGCGAGTGGCACATTCATCGAGTTGGCACCTTCGTCGGGTTAAGAGCGCCCGACGTCTCGCATGAATGTGCCGTTGTTGCGGAACTCGCTGAGATCAATGTGCCGTCGGCTCGAACCTATCGACTCAACGGCACATTCATACCCGGTGGGCGGGGAGGGGGTGCTCAGACGGCCTTGAGGGCGGCGAGGACCTTGGAGAGCGACTCCTTGGCGTCGCCGAACAGCAGCATCGTTTTCGGGTCGTACAAGAGCTCGTTCTCAACACCGGCAAAACCGGGACGCATCGAACGCTTTAGGAAGACGACCGCCGCGGCCTGTCCGACCTCGATGATCGGCATGCCGTAGATCGGACTGCCCGGCGACGTCTTGGCCGCCGGGTTGACCACGTCGTTCGCCCCGACCACCAGTGCCACGTCGGTGTACGGCAGCTCCGGATTGATGTCGTCCATCTCCACGAGCTGGTCGTACGGGACATTTGCTTCGGCAAGCAGCACGTTCATGTGGCCGGGCATCCGGCCGGCGACCGGATGAATGCCGTACGACACCGTGACGCCGCGGTCGGCGAGCGCGTCGGCGACCTCCTTCACGGTGTGCTGGGCCTGGGCGACCGCGAGCCCGTAGCCAGGAACGATCACGACCTTCCGCGCGTAGCCCAGCAGGATCGCGACATCTTCCGGGCCGACCGAGCGGACCGGGCGCGCCTCTCCCGGGGCGGCTGCTCCGGCCCCGGCTGGAGCAGCGAACGCACCAAAGAGGATGTTGGTGATCGGGCGCCCCATCGCCGCGGCCATCAACCGGGTGAGAAGCGTTCCCGACGCGCCCACCAGGGTGCCGGCGACGATCAGCAGGGTGTTACTGAGCACGTAACCGGAAGCCGCGACGGTCAGCCCGGTAAAGGCGTTCAGCAGCGAGATGGCGATCGGCACATCCGCGCCGCCGACGGGCAGGACAAAGAGCACGCCGACGACCAGCGACGTGGCTACTGCCGACACGGCAAATGCGGACGCGAGCGAACCCTGCCCATCCTCCACGTACACCCCACTGCCCAAGCCGACGGCGACGCCGAGCGCGGCCGCGAAGACATACGGTCCGCCGGGGAAGGTCACTGGCCGACCGGTCATCAACTCCTGCAACTTTGCGAAGGTCACCATCGATCCGCTGAACGACACCGACCCGACGATCAGCGTGAAGATCGCGGCGGCGAGCGGCAGCCCGTCGTCCGTGCTCGACAGCTCGAGAAGCGCGACCAGGGCCGCCGCCCCACCGCCCACACCGTTGAAGATGGCGACCAGCTGTGGCATCGCCGTCATGCGCACCCGGCGGGCGACCATCGCGCCGACCACAGTCCCGGCTGCAATCGCGGCAAGGATCGCCAGGAGGTGGTCGAGCCCTGCGGTGGTAAGGGCGACCACGACCGCGAGGACGGCGCCGGCCGCACCGATAAGGTTGCCGTGCCGCGCGGTGCGGGGTGAGGAGAGACCTTTCAGGGCGAGGATGAAGCAGACGGCCGCGACGAGGTACGCGAAGTCCCTCACGGCCGGCCGCCGCCCTCGTTCTGTCGCTCGCCATCGTGCGAGCGGCTGCGGTTTCCGGCCGAGGCGCCACGTCCGAACATCTCCAGCATCCGGTCGGTGACGACGAAGCCGCCGACCATGTTGAGCGTGGCGAGGACGACCGCAAGCAGTGCCACCGCGAGCTCACCGGTCGAGTCGGCGTGTCCGGCGACGAGGATCGAGCCAACGAGGATCACACCGTGGATGGCGTTGGCGCCGGACATCAGTGGGGTGTGCAGGGTGGTCGACACCTTGGAGATGACCTCGAAGCCGACAAACGCAGCCAGCACGAAAATCGTCAGGAGGGCCATCCCCTCGCTCATGTTCGCGTCTCCATTCGCTGCGCTCTAATTGGTGCAGCGCTGCCCGCCGCTCACACCCGGACCTCGCCCGCATAAGTAATACAGCACCCCGCCAGAACCTCGTCGTCGAGATCGGGCCGCACCTCGCCGTCGCGGGTCATGAGGGACAGCAGCGCGCTGACGTTGCTGGCGTAGAGCTTGCTCGCGTGGACGGGCATGTCTGATCCGATGTTGCGCGCTCCCCACACGACCACGTCGTGATGCCGGACCTCCTCGCCCGGGCGGGCGAGTTCGCAGTTGCCCCCGCTTTCTGCGGCCAGGTCCACCACGACTGATCCCGGGCGCATTGCCTCGACCATCTCACGGGTAACCAGCCGTGGGGCGGGCTTGCCCGGCACGGCGGCAGTGGTGATGACCACATCCGCGGCGGCTACGCGCTCCCCGATCAGCTCCCGCTGCCGGGCGAGGAACTCCGGTGTCTGCTCCCGGGCGTAGCCGCCCGCCCCTTCCTGGGTCTCCAGTGTGAGCTCCACGAACTGCGCGCCGAGCGAACGCACCTCCTCGGCCGCGGCGGCCCGGACGTCGTACGCCTCGACCGTGGCGCCGAGGCGGCGGGCCGTGGCGATCGCCTGCAGGCCGGCGACCCCGGCGCCGAGTACGAGTACCCGCGCCGGCGGCACGGTACCCGCGGCAGTCATGAACAGCGGGAAGAACTTGGGCAGCCGCTCGGCGGCGACGAGCACCGCCCGGTAGCCGGCGACCAGTGCTTGCGACGACAGGGCGTCGGCCGCCTGCGCCCGGGTTATCCGTGGGACTCGATCCAGCGAGAACGCCGTGACCTTGCGCTCCGCGTAGACCCCGACCAGGTCTGCCTCGACGGCGGGCTGCAGGAACGAGATGGTCACGGTGGCCTCGGCAAGCTGGCTCGCTCGCGCGACGTTCAGTGGCTGGACGCTTGCCACAACGGCTGCCTCCGCCAGCGGCAGCGCATCGGGGCGGACCACCGTCGCACCGGCGGCGCGGAAGTCGTCGTCTCCCGCGAACGCGTACCGGCCGGCCGCCGACTCGACGACCACCTCGAGCCCTGACTGCACGATCCGCTGCACCGCCTCGGGCACCAGCGCAACCCGCCGCTCGTACGCGCGGGTCTCTGCGGGAACAACGAGCTTCACGCGTCGCAACCTAGCGTCCGCTCCGGATCATCCACCAGGGAGGAAGCGGTCCTTCTGAAACCCGCCCAAGCAACGGCCGATGACCTCCCGCTCCGGGGGGACCCATCGACCGAAGATTTCGTGGAGCGCCAGGGATCGTCAGATTTGCGCAGACCGGCCATACTGTCACCGATTGATGGCAAAAGAGCACCTCTCGTAACAGTGATTGATCACGGTCGCGACTGGGCACCATGATCAATGTCCTGACCGATGATCGGCGTGGGCCGTACGGCGTGGATACTCGATCTTGGCGTCGAAGTCGCTAAGAATTATGCGCATGGCGTGGACGTGGGAAGGCAGGCGCACGTGAAGCCAGGGACGAGAAGAGTCTTGTTCTGGCTCTTCATCATCTTCGTTGTGTTCATGATCGCGAATGAGCCCGATACGTCCGCTAGCTGGGTCAACCAGGGCTTCGACTGGATCTCCCAGGCGGTCGATGGGTTGTTCGAGTTCTTCGACGCGCTGGTGACGTGACCATGGCACCGGCCGCCCCTCCCGCCACCAGGGTGGGAGCCGTACAGCGGTTCCTGCTGCCCAGCGAGAGCGTCGTTATCGAGGTACGCCGACACTGGGCGGAAATGTTCTGGCCGGCCGTAGCGGTCTTCGGCGGTCTCGTCGTCGCGATGCTGCTCGATACCGTCATGCCGCTCGCCAAACCGGTGCGCGTGCTGCTATGGCTGTCCTGGACTGCGGTACTCGCCTACTTTATCTGGCGGATCATCGAGTGGACGTTGGACTGGTTCGTCGTCACGGACCGGCGGTTCGTCCTCGCCCAGGGCGTGTTCACTCGGCGGGTCGGCATGATGCCCCTCGCGCGGGTCACCGATATGCGCTACCAGCGGTCGCCGCTTGGCCGCATCCTCGGATACGGAACGTTCGTCCTCGAGTCGGCCGGTCAAGATCAGGCGCTCAGCTCGATCAACTTCTTGCCAGACCCCGACGAGCTCTATCGCGAGGTCTGCGAACTCCTCTTCAACCGGCCAACCTAGGTCGCACGCCCGCCTCAACCGCTTGCGGAGCTCCGCCCGAGTGCCGCCAGGCCTGCATTACGGCCGGCAATCATGATCATCAGCCAAAATCGATTCTCGGCCTGCAACCGGGCGTAAAGCAGCCGCTCCGAGGCCGCAAGAGCAGGCCTGCGAAGGTCAGACTCGCTGGAGCTCGGCGGGTACGGCGATGACATCCACCATCGCGCCGTTGCGCAAAACCGTGAGCGGCAGCGGCTCTCCAATCGCGTCGGCGAACAGCAGCCGCTGCAGGCTCTCCGCCGCCGCCACCGGGTTACGCCCCGCGGAAAGCACCAGGTCTCCGGGCTTCAACCCGGCTCGATCGGCCGGACCGCCGGGCACGACCTCGATGATCCGCAGACCTTGCCGCTGCCCAGTACGCGCCGCGATCGGCTCCGGCACCGGCGCCGGTGTGTTGACTAGGCCCAGGTAGGCGCGGCGGACCCGGCCCTCCCGCACCAGCGTGCCGATGATCCGCTGGCTCGTGCTGTTGATTGGCACCGCAAGGCCGAGGCCGATGCCGGCGACCGCCGTGTTGATCCCGACCACCCGCGCCTTCGCATCGGAGAGCGCGCCGCCGGAGTTACCCGGATTCAGCGCAGCGTCGGTCTGGATCACATCTTCGACCACCCGGGCCGCCTGGCCGCTGCGGGTCGGCATCGAGCGGCCGAGCCCACTCACCACGCCCGCCGTGACGGATCCGGCCAGTCCGAGCGGGCTGCCAACCGCGACGACCAGCTGGCCGACGCGCAGCGACTCGGCGTCGCCGAACTGTGCCGCCGAGGGGGTGTCGCCGCGAGCGCGGATCACGGCCAGATCCGACAGCGGATCGGCCCCGACCACGTCGAACTGCGACTCGGTCCCGTCGGCGAAGGCGACCGTGCCGCGCTTCGTGTTCCCGACCACATGCGCGTTGGTGACCAAGTAGCCGTCGTCTGTGAACACGACGGCCGATCCGGCCCCCTGGTACGCAAAACCTCCCCGCGAGCCGCGGACCCGAACGCTCGCCACGTGCGGCAGCAGCTCTTCGGCCACCTCGGTCACGATTCGTGAGTAGGCGTCAAGTGGTTCCGCGGGCTCACCGAAGCTGGTGATCGGTGTTTCGTCTTCTCTGCTCATGCCGCGTCCGATCGCATGATTACATGATTACTCGATATCGCCTCAACGCCCAAAGCCCCGACCCTCTTCCCGGTGCCACGACCTTCGTACGCGGCAGGAGGGACCGAACCGCGGCCGCGGCCGGCTTCGCCACGTATTTCTGAAACGGGATCCGACGTCAGGAACAATCCCGAGCTGCGAATAGTTGGGACCCTCGGTTGGTGTGGACAGTGTCCCCGGGCCGCATTTGATAACTGCCTTCGCGGAATACCGCTCGGCTGGAGCCGTGTCGTGCCTTTCGCCGCGAGGCGACCGCGCACCAACCGCCTCGGCCCCGTTCCGCTCGCGTTACGCGCGGTGGTACGGGGTCGTTGCGCAAGTTCACCGCCGCCCTTGCCGCCGACCAGTCCAGCCCTCTTAGATGGCTGCACGATCACGAACGATCCAGGAATGACCTGAGCAGGACGGGCGGGTACGTGTCCGTAGCGGTGAAGACGACCAACCCCCGCCGGGCCTGGCGCCGCGCTCTGCTCGCCTGCGCCATCCTGGCTGGGGCCGGCCTCGCCAGCTTCGCTATCGTTTCGCCGCCCGAGCGGTGCCCCACCGTTAGCGTCGCGGACCTGCGCACAGCAGCGACCGACACCGTGGACTGGTTCGTACGCAACCAGCAGAGCGACGGTACCTGGTTGTACGAGTACGACGCCGATACGGATCAAGCAGCGCCCGACTACAACGTCGTGCGGCACGCCGGCGCGGTCATGGGCCTCTACCAGGCGGCCGCGGCCGGGATCCCTGGTGCCCTGGCGTCGGCCGACCGCGGTGCCGAGTGGGCGCTCCACCAGGTGATCGAGCTGGATGGCGGGGCCGCCGTCAGCGCCGGTGGAGACACGTCGGCCGGCTCGACTGCCCTGATCGTGGCCGGCCTGGCCGAACGGCGCGCCCTGACCGGTGATCGACGGTTCGACGCCAACCTCGGTCGCCTGGGCCGCTTCCTAGTCGCGCAAACCGAACCGTCCGGCGCGGTTCTCGCGTATTTCGACGCCGGGGTCGCGCGGTCGCTCGCCGGCAGGTACTCCAAGTACTACACGGGCGAGACTTATTGGGCGCTGACCCTCCTGCACCGGCTCTTCCCCGCCGGGCCGTGGGGCGCGACAGCCGACCGCATCGGTGCCTATTTGGCGACCCAGCGGGACGACCGGGAGGGGTACTGGCCGCCGATCCCCGACCATTGGGCCGCTTATGGGCTCGCGGAGACCGCCCGGTTCGCCGACCGGCCCCAGGGCCGGCCGCTCACCCCCGACGAGGCCGCTTATGCACGCCGGCAGGCCGAGCTATTCGGCAGCCAAGTGCGATGGATCAGCCAGCGGTTCGGCCCATGGGGTGTCGTCGTTCGTGGAACACACGTGCCGCGCGGTGGTGGTTATGGGGTGATCGGCGAGGGGCTTAGCGGTCTCTGGCGCGTTGCCGGGGCCGACCCGCGCCTGGCTGATCTCCGTGCCCAAATAGCGGAAAGAGCCGTGTGTAACGCCGGTCTGGCGATTCAGGCGCAGGCCGACGCGACCGAGGCGGCTCGGTTCGCGGCGCCGACCAAGGTGCAAGGAGCCTGGTTCCGAGACGGCGTCACCCGGATGGACGACCAGCAGCATGTCCTCGCCGCACTGCTGCGGACGGTACCGATTGTCGAGGCGGGCGTCGCTACCAGCTCGGAGCGGAACGTGCCTTCTTGGGGACTGTGGTTTGTGGCGCTCGTCGCGGCCGTCAACCCAGCGCGATCAGCGTTCGCCGTTCCGCGGCGGGGCCGGGCCGCCCGCGAGACGGCGGGGGTCGCCGGTCTCGGTGCGCTCGGCGGTAGCGCAGCTCTAGCCGTCGTGGCTGTGGTCACTCCGACGGTCCTCGACGCGCTCGACGTCAGCGATCCGGCAGCACGAATCGCGACGACCGCGGTTGCCGCCGTTGCCGCGGCGGTACAGCTAGTTCGGCGCCCGCCGACACCGGAGCCCGCCCTGCCGGGTTGGGGCGCGGCGCTGGTCCCGGTCGCGATACCGCTGCTGCTCGCGCCGGCTGTGCTTGCGACCGTGATCGGAAGCAGCACCGATCACGGGGCGGCGGTCACCATTGGCGGGTCTGCGGTCGCGGCTGCGCTCTTCGTACTCGCCTCACTCGCCCCGACGCGCGGCGTCCCGGACCGCGTCCTCGAATGGGTCGGCCGGGTGACCGCCGCGGCCCTACTCAGCGCCAGCATCCTCCTCATGATCTCCGGCATCCTCGACGTGTGACCTCCCTGTGTCGACGATGTTCCCTCCGGGCTACCTGCGCGATCATCGGGGTGAGTGATTGCGGTTACCGGCTGGGTCAGCGGGCGTAGGTGCGATATCACTACTCCATGGCTTCCCTGCGAATTGGCTTGAAGTTGTCGCCGCAGCGTACGACGATCGCCGACCTGCGGCGGGTCTGGCAGATCGCCGACGAGGCAGGCTTCGACACGTGCTGGACCTTCGACCACTTCGCCTCGATCGGCGGTCCCGACCCCACCGCCGACGTCTTTGAGGGGTGGACCCATCTCGCCGCGATGGCCGAGGGCACGAAGCGAGTACGGATCGGATGCATGGTGACCGGCAACACGTACCGGCATCCGGGGGTACTCGCGAAGATGGCGACGACCGTCGATCACATCTCGGGCGGCCGGCTCGAGTTCGGGCTCGGCGCCGCCTGGGCGGAGATCGAGCATACGATGCTCGGCCTGGAGTTCGGCACCGCGGGCGACCGGCTTGACCGGCTGGACGAGGCCTGCCAGATCATTCTCTCGCTGTGGACCAAGCCGTCGACCACGTTCGAAGGCGGTCATTATCGGCTGATCGACGCGGTGTCGAACCCGAAGCCGGTCCAGCAGCCGCACCCGCCGCTGTGGATCGGCGGCAGCGGGCGGCGGCGTACGCTCCGGATCACCGCCGAGTATGCCGACGCGTGGAATGGTGGCGGCAGTCCAGAGGAGATGGCCGATCTCTCCCAGGTCCTAGATCGGCACTGTGCCGATGTCGGCCGGGATCCCGCCGAGATCCTGCGCACCGTGCAGCTGTGGCCGCGCGCCGACGAGGAACTGCTGTCCCTGACCGAGCAGTACGCGCGCCTCGGCGTCGGCGAGGTGATCATCATCCTGCCAGCGGACCGGCCGCTCGCCCGGGCCGACGAGATGACGCGCCTGCTCCCCAGGCTTCGCAACATCGGCTGAATCGCTCGCCCGCACCCGCCTTCCCGGGCCTCATCGTCCTCCGGTCGGACACTGATCAACGTCGGCGGAGGTCCTCGGCGACAAATCTCTGTCGATTTGAGGGATTAGTTTCGCGGTCCGCGAGCGTCTTCATATGTAACCGGGCCAACCACTCCGGCGCCGCCCCGGGCGGCGAAGACCCGATAGGACCGAGGAGTTCAAGAGGTGCGCGATGTGTACACACCAGCCGCCGTGCCCACCCGCCGACCACCCTGACCGCGACGCTGCACGCACCATCGCCTCGCACCCCGAACAGGGGTGGAGCCTCCTGTGCAACGGCGTGATCCTCTTCGACGATC
>JBKOZJ010000026.1:0-36351 GCA_046725875.1 Actinomycetota bacterium | reverse complement strand
GGTGGGGGCTGGGCGGCCGGCGCGACCCAGCACCGCGCGCACCGGGCGGCGTGGCACCGGCCGCGCACCGAGCGCGGCGACCTCGCCGCACAACCGATGCCACACGGCGGCCGGCGGGATGAAGATGCTGGTCACGGTCATCTTCAGCAGCTCGCCGGCGGCCTTGGGACCGGGCTGGACCCGGGCCGCGGCGAGCTCGGCCATCCCGGCGATGCACGCACCGGCGCTGGCGAGGGAGGCGGCCGCGGCCACCTGGGACCACCGTCGCCGCATCTGGCTGGCGCTGGCCGCGCAATGGCGGGCACCGGCCCGTGCCAAAGCTGCGCCAAGTCCGGCGGCCACGATCGCGACATGGCGCGCGAACCGCCCGGAGGGGGCCTGCGCGCGCTCCCGCCACGACGCACCGTGCAACCGCCGGATCAATGCGTCGTCGGCGTTTCCCCGCTGTGCCCCGACGCTCACGAAGAACGGCGCTGGGCGAACTGGATGTACGATCTCGCGGCGCCCCCTGGCTAGCTCGTAGCCCGCATCGAGGACTCGCAACGCGAACTCCGCGTCCTCGCGGTAGGCGCGGCGGAAACGCTCGTCGAAGCCGCCGAGTTCGACGAGCACGCGCCGCCGGTAAGCCATATCCGCCGTCGCCCAGCGGGCGTTCTCGAGCGCGGCGGTCGACCGCTCCCAGTCGGTCGGCCGTCTGCCCTCTGGCAGCGGTACCAGGATGCGTCCCTGGGAGCCCGCCGTGCTCGCCGCCGACTGGAGGTCGCCGGCCAGAAGCTCGGCCCAACGTGGCCCGGGAAGCACGTCATCGTCGAGGAAGACCACCCAGTCCGAGTCGACGGCACGCCAGCCGACGTTGCGTGCGGTGGCCGGACCGCCGCCACCGCTCGCGAGGACGAGCGTCCCGGCGGGCGCGGCCATGACGTCGGTTAGCCGGCCCGCCGGCCGATCGTCGACGACGACGATCCGGTCCGGTGCCGGCCCATCGATGGTTATCAGTGCGGCGAGGAGGTGACGCAGGCTAGGCCGACCGACGGTTGGGATCACGATCGAGTAGCTCATCGGGCGTCCTCCGGCTCGCCCGCCCAGGCCGTCCGGCTCCCAGGACGCGGCCGCTCCACGACGAACGGGCCGATGGCGAGCAGGTCGACGGGTGCGGACCCGAAGAGCTCGAGTGCGTCTCTGGGCTCGTCGACCATCGGCCGGCCGGCCGTGTTCAAGCTTGTGTTGACCACGACCGGCAGCCCGGTCAGCGCCTCGAACCGGTCCAGGACGGCCGCGACGAGCGGTTCGGTCTGCCGGTCGACGGTCTGGATCCGTGCCGTACCGTCCACGTGGACGACAGCGGGGATGCGCCCGCGCCAGCTGGGGCTCACCTCGTGGACGAAGAGCATGTACGGGCTCGAAAGAGGTCCGGCGAAGATCTCGTGGGCACGGTCGACCAGAACCATCGGGGCGATCGGCCGGAACTGCTCGCGGCCCTTGACCGCGTTGAGCCGATCAAGGTTGGCTGCGACCCCTGGATGGGCGAGCAGCGAGCGGTGTCCGAGCGCGCGCGGGCCGTACTCGCTGCGCCCTTGGAACCACCCAACCACCTGGTTGGCGGCGAGCGCCGCCGCTATCCGGCCGGCGAGATCGGCCGGTCGATCGAACGGCAGCGCGGCGGCGCGCAGAGTGGCCTCGACGGTGTCATCACTGAACCCGCGGCCCAAGTCGACCCCGGCCATGATCGCGCGGGGTTCGCCGCCCTCGGCGGCGAGCTGGAGGGCACCGCCGAGAGCGGTCCCGGCGTCACCGGCCGCCGGCTGTACCCACACCCGACTGAACGGGCCACGTTCGGCGATCACCGAGTTGGCGACGCAGTTGAGCGCGACACCGCCAGCCATCGCCAACGCCCGGGCGCCGGTCTGGTCGTACAACCAGCCAACGAGCTCCAGAAGCACTTCCTCGAGCCGCCGCTGGACGCTCGCGGCCAGGTCGGCGTGATCACTGGTCCACTCGGCGCCTGAGGCTCGTGGCTTGGTAAGAGCGGCCCAGTCGACTGGCAGCGTGACGAAGCCGCCGTCGCCGGTCGCGCGCACCGCCCAGCGGAGCTCGTCGAGGAACCGCGGCCGCCCATACGAGGCGAGAGCCATGACCTTGTACTCGTCGGACGACCGCTGGAACCCAAGGTGCTCGGTGACCGACTCGTAGAGCAGTCCGAGCGAGTGCGGCAGCTCCTGGCTTGCGAGGATCTCGAGCTCGCCGCTCTGGTGGTAGCGCCCGGCGAGATGCGAGACCGCCTCACCGCGGCCGTCGAGGACGAGGACAGCGCAGTCGCCGAATGGTGCGGCGAGGCCGGCCGAGGCGGCGTGGGCGACATGGTGCGGCACGAACCGAACTATCGCCGGGTCGAGGCCGGGCAGCGCCGCGGCAAGGAAGCTCGGCGCGTGCCACGCGAACGCGGTCCGCAGGCTGTCCCAGGGGTCGTGGAGACCAAGCTCGACCGGGGGCCGGGTCAGCGCGGGGTCGTATGAATACGCGACGGCGTCGAGGTCGCCTGCTTCGAGTCCGGCGTGGTCCAGGCACCATGCGGCGGCGCGCTCCGGCAGCTCCCACGCCGCGAACGGCACCGGGGGCTTGCCGTGCTTGCGCCGGGAGAACCGCTCCTCCTCGGCGGCCGCGACGATCTCACCGTCGGCCACCAGCGCGGCGGCCGGATCGTGGAAGACAGCATTGATGCCCAAGACGCGCATGCACACCTCCGAGTGATGTGCGGCGAACCGCACCTTCGTCGATGTGCCTGCGTCTTAGGCACCGTAAGAACGACTATCCAGAGAAGTAGTCCGCGAAACGGCGGAAGAAGCGCTTCTCTCAACTTCTTGCCGGGACAACTAGGTCGAAAAAGGCTCGGAAAGGGATTATTCGGGCGGCTCGACAACCCGCAGTGCCAGGATCGACAGGTCGTCGCGCAGGTCGCCGGAGGCGAACTCGGTCACGGCCGACTCGACGGCGCCCACCATCAGCGACACGGGATCTCCCGCGTGCATGGCCAGCGTGTCGGTAAGCCGATCGGAACCGAAAAGCTCCCCCTCCGGAGAACGCGCCTCGATAATGCCGTCGGAGTAGAGGAAAAGGGTGTCCCGCGGCTCCAGCTCGGCCTCCTCCGCCGCGACCTCACTGTCTGGGAAGAGACCGATCGGCACCCCGCCGCCGGTCCCGGCCTGAATCGTCCCGCCCGTCCGAACGATGATCAAGGGCGGATGCCCGGCGGTGCCGCTGCTCAAGGCGACGGTGCGGCCACGCCGCTCGATATGGACGAGGATCGCCGTCACGAACCGGTCGGCTTCGGGCTGGACGACCAGCCAGTCGTTGGCCTGCTGCAGCACCTTGCCCGGCTTGGAGTTCCAGTGGCCGAGCAGGCGAGTGGCGTGCCGTGCGGCCGCGGTGTAGGCGGCCGCCTCCTCGCCCTTCCCGCACACGTCGCCGAGCACCAAGCTCCATCCGCCGGGGCTCTCGAATACGTCATAGAAGTCGCCGCCCACCTCGATGCCACGGGTGGCGGGCAGGTAGGTGGCCGCAAGCTCGGCGCCAGGCACGGTCGGGAGCGTCCTGGGCAGCAGGCTCGACTGCAGGGCGTCCGCGACCGACGACCTGCGGCGGAACAGCCGATCAGACCTGATGGCGAGACCGAGCATCAGCCCGAGCTCCTCGAGCAGGGCCAGGTCGAGGAGGTCGAAAGAGGGGCGCCGGGGGGTACGGACCGCCGTGAGGACGCCGAAAACCTCGCCCTCGTCGCGCAGTGGGACGCCTACGATCGAGCGAGCGCGAAGAAGCGCCGACAGCGGTGCACCGTCGGGCATGTGTCCGAGCGAGTCGGCCTCCTCGTTATGGGCGAGCAGGATCGACTGCCCAGAGGTATAGACCTGGTCGGCCAGGCCGCCCTCGTCGGGATCGACCGCCTCCACCGCCCTGGTCGCTTGGCGCGCTCGCTCGTTGTCCGGACCGATGACGACCTGGCGGCCCAGCACGCCGTTAGTCGCCACGTCCACGACGACCCAGTCGGCGATCTCCTCGGCTACCAACCGGGAGCTGCGCCGGATCGCGACGACCTCGTTGAAGGACTCGTCGGCCAGGAGGTTCCTGGTCACGGCGCTGAGGATGTCCAGTCGCAGCGTAGCGGCCGCGAGCGCGCGGTCCGGGCCCTCGACCGCCGAGGCGGGCGGCGGCGGCTCCGCCCGTCGCGTCATCGCGAGCGGGCCGGCGACCGCGATCACCAGGGGTACCACGTCGCCGCGGATCTCGATCCGGCTCAACGTCAGCACGACGTCCGCCGGCGGTTCGGCGAGCAGCTGAGTGCGCAGAGTTCTCGGCTTGCCCGTCCTAGCCACACCGGACACGTGAGTACGGAAGGCGGCGCGCTTGGGCAGGTCCACGAAGGCGGCCAGGGACCGGCCGGTGGCATATCCGGGCGAACTACCCAACAGCACACCGGCTTGCTTGTTCGCGCGCCGGATGGTCCCGTCTCGATCGAGGATGAACGCGGCCACCGGAAGCTCCTGGAAGACCGCCCGCAGCAGCCGGCGATCCGCGTCCGGCGCCGCCGGTCGCCCGGCTCGCTCCGCGAGCACCGTCTGGGCCGTGGCGAGGGTCTCCTCGGCGAGCTCGAGCTCGGCGAACGCGGCTTCGAGCAGGGACGCATAGTCAACGTCGGGGACCGCAAGGGCACGGCGCAGCTCGGCGAAACGGCTGCGCGCCTCCTCCACCTCCCGGTCGAGCCAGGCGGGGTCCCTCGATTCCTGCACTGCGTCCTGCTCCCCGACTTACCGCGAATGCCCCTCGTACCTGCCGATGCCGGCAACAACCCGGCTCCGCGCACGGCCCGGCTGGGGCGATGCGACCATCATGGTAAGTGCCCGGCCAAAGCGATCAACAGAGTCGCAGCCGAGCAATTCCGGCCGATCGGCGGTAAGTTGCTCGAGGAAGGTCGCAAACGATGATCGATGACTTCCTCGCCGAGGACCTCGCGCAGCTGAACCGGGTCGGTGACGGCTCCGCCGCGAAGGTGATGAACCGCATATCGCACCTGGCCATGCGCATGGTTGGCAACTGCGCTGCGGCGACCATGACCATCTGGCGGGGCGGCGAGCAGGAGGAGCAGACGGGCACGCACCCGGACGTGGTCCGTCTGGTCGAGGCGCAGATCGCCTTGGACGAAGGTCCGTCGATCCACGCCTCTCGGACGACCGAAGACACCGTCTACTGCGCTGACCTGCTCACCGAGCGACGCTGGCCACGTTATGCCGCATTGGCGTTGCGCGTAGGCGTCCGGTCGACCCTGACCAAGTTCGCGGTCCTGCACGGTTCCGGGGTGACTCTGACGCTTTACGCCATCCGGCCGAACGCGTTCGATCCTGAGTCGTACTCGCTGGCCGCGCTCCTCGCCCAGCAGGGCCAGGCCGTGATGGCGAACCTCTGGAAGTACGACGACGCCCAGCGGACAGCCGCGCAGCTCACCGAGTCGGTCGAGTCGCGCGCAATCGTGGACCAAGCGAAGGGCATGATCATGCAGGCCCTCAGCTGTGACGAAGAGATCGCGTTCCAGCGCTTGGTGGCCGAGTCGCAGCGCACGCACACGCGCTTGGTTGACCTTGCCAGACAGGTCGTCGGGAGCCGCGGCCGGATGCCGCGAATCTAGTCGCTAGGGGTCAAACCCGACCGGTACAGCATCTACCGGGCCCGCGGCGACGCGCCCCCAGCATGGGAGACCCGCGGCGGGGTACGAGCGTCCGTCATGGGTAGCCAGGACGACACACCCCTGCTGCGTACGCTCAAACGGGCCGCCGCGGCTCTGCGTGAGGCGGGTGTGCCGTTCGCACTCGGGGGCGGGTATGCCGCCTACGCCCGGGGCGCCGCTCCGCCGCAACACGACGTTGATTTCATGGTCCTCGAAGAGGACGCGGAACGGGCGCTACACGCGCTCGGCACGGTCGGCATGCAGGTGGAGCGCCCACCCGAGGACTGGCTGGTCAAGGCCTGGGACCCGGTTCCGATCGAGGCCGTAAAGGCCGGGGGAGCCGGGATGCGGGGATCACCGGTGGATCCATACCTCCCGTCGGCCATGACCCGGCCTGGCGCCGGCGACGAGCCGGCCATTCTGGTCGACCTGATTTTCCGGCCCGCGGGCCGGGCGGTGACGCCGGAGCTTCTCGCCGAAGCGGAGGAGATCGAGGTCGGGGCGGTGCGGATGCCGGTCATCAGCGCCACTCATCTGGTGATCTCGAAGCTGTTGGCGTTCTCCGCCCACGGCTGCGACTTCGCCGAGGTGCTCCCGACCGCCCGCGCACTCCGTGAACAGATCGACTGGCTCCGGGTTTGGAAAGAGACCGCCGAGTCCCCATATGCCTACGCGTTCCTCGTGCTGCTTGAACAGCTCGGTGTAATCACCCGGGAGGAGATCCATGGACCGTGAAGCGCCGCATTACGTGGCTGCCCGGATCAAGAGGAAGCTAGCCGAGGACGAGCGGGTTGGAGAGCTGGGTATCCACGTCGACGTCCGCGGCGAGGAGGCGTTCCTGCGCGGCCAGGTCAACAGCCAGGAGCGCCGACGGCAGATCGCCGAGGTCGCTCAGGAAGGCGAACCTGGACTGCATTTCCACAACGAGATCAACGTCGTGGAGATGCGTGATGCGACCGAGGAGGAGAGGTTCGCATGATCCGGGTCGCTGCGGTCGGAGACATCCATCTCGGGGCGGACAACGCCGGCCTGCTGCGGCCGCGCCTCGCACCGCTCGCCGAACAGGCCGACGTGTTGCTCCTCGCCGGAGACCTCACCAGACACGGAACCCCAGACGAAGGGCGGCTGGTCGCCAAGGAGTTCGCGGACATGCCGGTTCCGGTCGTCGCCGTGCTCGGCAACCACGACTACCACTCTGATGCGCAAGACGAGATCGGCCGGATTCTGTCCGACGCTGGAATGATCGTTCTCGAGTGCTCGAGCACAGTCCTGTCCTGCAACAGCGGGACGTTGGGGGTTGCGGGCTCGAAGGGGTTCGGCGGCGGTTTCGCGGGCAAGAACGTCAGCGCCTTCGGCGAACGGGAGATCAAGGCGTTCGTGTGGCACACCCAGCAGATAGCCGAGGGGCTCCGGGCAGAGCTGGCCTCCCTCGACACCGACTACCGCATTGCGCTAACCCATTACTCGCCGGTGAAGGACACCCTGGCCGGCGAGCCGCCCGAGATCTATCCGTTTCTCGGAAGTTACCTGTTGGCGGAGGCGGTCGACGCCACGGGCACCGACCTCGCCGTCCACGGCCACGCGCACGCCGGCACCGAAAAGGGGGCGACTCCGGCGGGGGTTCGAGTGCGTAACGTCGCGCTGCCGGTGCTCAACCGCGCATACGCCGTCTATTGCCTGAACCACAAGGACCGGACCGCGACCGAAGCCTGTGACGTGCAGCAAAGGAGCCTGACATGAACGTGTCGTTCCTGCTTCCCGTGTACGCCCACGAGGGTCCGTTCGCCACCGCGTACCTCGACATCTCCCGCCGGACCGAGGATGCAGTCCGGCGAGTCACGCTCGCGTGGCACGGGCTGCGCGAGTCGCTAAGCGAGCTCGGTACTACCGAAGCGGTACTCGACGCGATGAGCGCGGCCGTGGAGGCCCGACTGCACGGACTCAAACCGGTCGGCCCGCAAACTCAGGTGATCGTCGGCGCAGCGGACGGCGTCGCCTACGACGACCGCGTGCCGGGCACGGCTCCGCGGGATAGAGCCAGCTGGGCGACGCTGCCCGACCTGTTCCCCGTGACCAGCATCGCCCCGGCCAGAATCCCGCACATCGTGGCCCTGGTTGACCGGGCCGGCGCGGACCTCACCGTGTACGGCCCGCACCGGGTCGCGACCGCGGCCGAGGTCGCCGGCCGTACTCACCCGATCAGGAAGGTCGCGCCGGGGGGCTGGTCGCAGCGGCGTTTCCAACAGCGCGCCGAGAACATTTGGGCATCGAACGCCCAGCTCGTCGCCGACCAGGTCGACCGGCTCGCCGGACAGCACCGGACCCGGCTAATCGTCCTCGCCGGCGATGTGCGGGCAAAGGCGGCCCTAATCGACGCCCTGCCGGCGGACAGCCGTGGGCAAGTTGTCGAAGTGAGCGGGGGCCGGGCACCAGGAGTGGACGAGGACACATTGCGCTACTCCACTCAGCGCCTGGTCGCGAGCGAGGCCGACGCGCGCGAGCGGGCCATCGTCGACCGCTTCGCCGAGCAGCGTGGTCGCGCCGGCGGCGCGGTTGAGGGCCTGCCCGACACGGTCGCCGCGCTCAGGCAGGGCGAGGTCGACCACCTCCTCGTCGCCGCCACCGGGTTGGACGCGCGCATTCCGATCGGGCCGGGACCGTTGGACCTCGCAACCTCTCCAGCAGATCTCGGCCCCGCCGGCGTCGTGGGGGAAACGCGGGCCGACGCGGCACTTTTGCGCGCGGCGGCCGCCGGCAGTGCCGAGGTGCACCCGATGTCCAGCGGCAACGGCCGGGCCGGGCGGACGTGGACCGCTCGAGACGGCGTCGGTGGCCTCCTCCGGTTCTAGACCGAAATCCCGCGCTTTATGTCCGCTAACGGTGATCGACTGCCTGACTTGTCCCTATTCCGACCCCATACCAGGTAAGCCGCGGTAGCGGACTAAAGCGGCAGTACTGGGCGTAAAGCTAGTTGGCCGGTGCCGGCCACCTCGCCGCGGCCGGCTGACCGTGCGTCAGGTCGTCAGAAGCGGTGAGCCTCGCGCGGTATGCCCAGGGCATCGGCGACCTCACCCGGGTTGGCGAATTCCCGGTGGGACGGCAGGGCGGCGGCAACCGCGTTCAGGACCGGCCCAGACGCAACGATCCGATCCAGATAGTGCAGCAGCGACTCCCTGGTCGCCGGGAAGTCGGCACCGCTCAGCAATGCCGCCAGGTTGCTTCTCATCGCAACATCACGTGGTGACATGCCCGGTGGAGCCGCCGGCTCGCGGCCCGGCGGTTGCTCGCCCAGCGCCCGGTCGGCCACCTCGTCCGTGGGCTCGGGCTCTTTCCACTCCTCGGCATGAGTAGAGCCCCGGCCACGAACCATGCCCTCGGCCTCCGCCGCCAGTCGGTCGTCCTGCGCAGGACCGTGTTTGGTGCTCTCTCGGTCCATCTCGCGCCTCCTCAGGGCCTTCCGGCATCGTCTGTTTCCGGTCGCAGATTGCTCGTTTGCCCAACCGCCGACGGCTCAACCCGCCCGACCCCTGCCCGAGTCGGCCGTAGACCCGGTTCACCCAACCCAACCAGGCTGGAAGACTTGACCTATGGCAGGCGAGGAGGCGCAGGACTTCGACGCGGCGATCAATGAGCTCTACGCCATCCCGCCGGATCAGTTCGTCGCCAGGCGGGATGCCCTGGCCGCCGCCGCGCGATCGGCCGGCGATACGAAGCTCGCCGCCGAGATCAAGAAGTTGCGCAAGCCGACGGTGAGTGCCTGGGCCGTCAACCTGCTCGCCCGCGATGCGCATGACACCTTGAAGGCCCTGCTCGAGCTTGGTCCCGCCCTCGCCAAGGCCCAGCGCCTCGGTCGACGGGATGAAATGCGCTCGCTCGGCGAGGCCCGCCACCGATACGTGACCTCGCTGGTCGCGGCCGCGGCCCGCGAGCTCGCCGAGCAGGGTCACTCGACCTCGAGCGAGATCGCGCTCGACATCGAGTCCACGCTGGCTGGCGCCCTCGCGGATGCCGACGTTGCGGAGGCCGTGCTCGCCGCCCGGCTCGATCGACCGGTCCGGTATGCCGGGCTCGGACCGGTTCCGACGCTGCAACTCGTACCTGGGGGGCCGGCGGAAGAGGCGGGTGAGGAGACCACGGCCGGCGCGCCCGGTGGAGCACAGACCGCTCCGCCCGAGCCAACAGCCACGCTTCGCCCGGCCGGCCCCGGTCTTGACCGGCTGGCAAGCGACGTGAACCAGGCCCGCGAGCGACATGCCGAGATCTTGGCGGACGCGGAACGCCGGGACGAGGAGCGGGCACGGCTGCGCCGAGAGTATGACGATCTCCGGTCCAAGCTGCAGCAGCTAGATGCCGAGCTGCGAGCCGCCGACCACGCCGCAAACCAGACCCACCGAGATGTAGGCCGGGCCGAACGCGATCTCGAACGGGCGAAGCGCATGCTTGACCGTGCGAAGGACCGGCAGGCGACCCGAAGATCGCGAGCCTAGCCCAGGGTGCCGGCCATTGGCCTGTTTGATCCGCCGAGCGCACATAACCCGAGCCCCACGTTGCGGATGCGGTTAGGCAGGCTCTCGTACGAACCGCTTGGCGGATCAAACAGCAACCGACCGATTGCCGGCCTGGCTTCAACGGCCCGACGTTGATGCCGGCGGTCGGGTCCGCCGGCGCCGCGCGATCCACTCCGCCCAGCCGGACGCCCACTCCCCCATCAGATCGACTCGCATCGTCGCCGTGAGGAAGAGCACGCAGGCCAGAACGAGTAGCGCGATGGATACCCCGCCGTTGATCCAGACGAACGCCACCATGCCGGCATAGATCGAACCAGCGAACCAGCGCATGGTGCGCCTCCCTGTGTCAGCGGCCCGGGTCAGCGGCGGGTCGACGCCTTCTTTGCCGTCGCCTTCTGCGTCGTCTGTTTCTTGGCCGCCGTCGCCCGACCCGGTGTCGACCTGGTTCGGGCGCCGGTCTCGGCTGTCTTCTTTGCCGCGGCCTTCTTGACCGACTTCGGCCGGTCGGCCGCCCGCGGTGCGGCCCGCTTGGGCGCCCGCTTGGCGGTGGCCCGCGCCGGCGCCGCCGGCTGCTCGCCACGGGCCCGCTTGGCCTCCTCGACACTCTGCCGGAGCGCCTCCATGAGGTCGACGCCCGCCGCCGGAACCGGAGCCGGCGGCTGCTCGATCATGTGGCCGCCGATCTTCGCCTCGACCAACTGCTCCAAGGCGACCCGGTAGCGGTCGATCAGCTCCGCTCCCTCAACCTGACCGGTCATTGCCTCGACGTAGGCGCTGGCCATCTGGAGCTCCTGCGGGCGCAGCAAGACATCTTCGTCGAGGAAGGGGAAGCGCGGCTCCCTGATCTCGTCCGGCCACAGCATCATCTGCAGCATGAGCACGCCGTTGCGGGGCCGGAGCGCCGCCAGCGACTCCCGTTGCCGCAGGGCGACCTTGACGATCGCGACCCGTCCGGTGCGCTCGAGGGCGTCCCGGAACAGGACATACGGCTTGGGATCTGAGTCAGCCGGCTCACAGAAGTAGGACCGCACAAGCTGGACCGGATCGAGAGCTTCCGCGTCCACGAAGCTCAGCACGTCGATCGCCCGGCTGGTGGAAAGCGGCAGGTTGGCGAAGTCCTCGGCGGTGAGTACAACGACCTCGCCGGTCGGCAGCTCGTAGCCGCGCACGATGTCCTCGAACGGCACCTCCTCGCCGTCGACCGTGCAGAACCGCCGGTAGCGGATCCGGCCGCCGTCCTTGACATGGACCTGGTGCAGCGCGACGCCGCGCTCCTCGGTTGCCAAAAATAGCCGGACCGGGATCGAGACCAGGCCGAACGAAATTACGCCCTTCCAGACGCTCTTCACCCTGTGAGTCTCCCCCACAACCGGCACAAGTCACCACCGCTACCGAGCGATCCGAGGTGCCAAGCGAGCGAGGATTTCGTAGGGTGCCCAAGCGAGCGAAGATTTCGTGGGGTACCACGCCGTAGGCTAGCTCGGGGAGTTGCGATGACGATTGAGCTGACCGATGCCCACGAGATCGCGGCCGAGCTGTATCTCGTCCCCCCGGGGCAATTCGTAGCTGCCCGGGACGAGTTGGTCCGCCGGGCCAAGGCTGCTGGCAACCCCGACCTCGCCCGACAGCTCGGGCATCTCCGCCGCCCCACACGAAGCGCCTGGCTCGTCAACCTGCTGGCTAGGCACGACCGCACAGAGCTGGACCGGCTGCTGGCGATCGGGCGAGAGCTGCGGCAGGCGCAGACCGAGCTCGATACGGCAAAACTGGCCCCCCTGTCCGGGCTCCGCCATCGGCTCGTCGCCGACCTGGTCGACCGGGCGCGGCAGCGGGCGGCCCAGGCCGGGAGCCCGGCGAGTGACGCGGTGCTCCTGGAGGTCGAGGGGACTTTGCACGCGGCCCTGGTCGACCTGGCCGGGTCCTTCACGATCTTGTCCGGTCGCCTTGTCCGACCCATGTCGCACAACGGCTTCGGCCCGCTGCCCCAGGTCGACGTGCCCGTGAAGAACGAGGACGACGGGCCTGGTGGTTGGCAGCTCAGCGTGGTCGACGCGGGCGCATGGGCAGACTTGGGGGACGATCTCACCGGGGGCGGGCTCCGTGTCATACCGTCCCAGTCCGGCAGGCCGGCCACCGACCATGAGGTTGAGTACGGCGACGAAGCCGAAGAGCCCCTGCAAACCGGATCACTGTATGCGCGAGTCCGGCAAGCGGAAGCGGAGCTCGCGGCGGCCGAGGCGGCACATTGGCAACGCGAGCATGACCTGGCCGATGCCGAGGCAGCGCTCGAGGCCGCCAGGGACCGCATCGACTGGTTGGATAGCCAGCGAATCGAGGCCCGCCGCGAGAAGGTTGCAGCGGAGCAGCGGCTGGCGCTGGTCCGGGCCGCCCAGCAGGAAGCGGTCCGCGCGGTTGCCGAGGCGCGCGCCAGGCTCGACCAAGCAAAGCGTCGCTGACCAGCAACGGCGCGGTAGTCGTCGGGTCGCCGAACGCGCCTACTCCGCCTCGGTGTCGGCGTCCTCCCGGTCTCCCTCGATCACCACGACCTTGTAGGAGCCGTCGAGCCGGACGTCGACCGTTGTCCCGTCCGGCTTGGTGACCTCCACCTCCCAGGTGGCGCCGTCCTCCGAGTCGCGCTCAACGGAATTTGCCCGGCCCCCGCCGGTGGCGGATAGGGCCGCCGACACGGCGTGGTCGGCCTCTGGCCCGGTCACGGTCCCGCCCTCGTCGTCGCCGGATGCCGCAGCCACCGCTGCCCCGGTGCCGACGAGCGCAGCCGTCACCGCCGCCCCGATCGCGAATCTCAGCTTCATCTCGCTTCCTCCTGTGCCCGCTTCCAATATGCGTACACCCTTCACTTGGTCCGGTCGACGCGGACCAGCTCGAAGCGCTCCTCCCCGCCCTTCACGGTGGTGTCGAGGACGAGTCCGATGCCACGCGCGTAGTACTTGTGCGCATACACGTCGGGCTCGAGCGGGTCCATTCACCGGTCAGCAGCAAGCTCTCGAAGGAGCCCTACCGCGACGGCGAAGAAGGTCAGCGGCCGTCCGGGCCTGCGAATCATGCGTCGATGCTCGGCGGCAGCACCTGAATCCACGCTGAACCCGGCCGAACCCAACGGGTCCAGCCGGGGAGTCCAGTCACCGGGCCACCCGGCCTTCAGCTCGCTCTCAGCGGAGTCGTGCCACCGTTGGAGCATGCGGATACTCCTCGTCGAGGACGACCGGCCGCTCGCGGGTGCGATCAAGCGCGGGCTCGAAGCCGAGGGCTTCGCCGTCGACCTGGCGGCAACCGGGGACGAGGGGCTGTGGCTGGCCACCGAGTTCGCCTACGACGTGATGATTCTCGACATCATGCTGCCGGGGATCAACGGCTACGAGCTGTGCGAGAAGCTCCGCTCCGCCGGCACCTGGACGCCCATCCTGATGCTCACCGCGATGGACGGTGAGCTCGACGAGGCCGAGGCGCTCGATATCGGCGCGGACGACTTCCTTGCCAAGCCGTTCTCCTTCGTCGTACTCGTCGCCCGGCTGCGGGCGCTGCTTCGTCGTGGGCAAAGCGAACGGCCATCGATCCTCGCCGCGGGCGACCTCAAGCTCGACCCCGCCGCACATAAAGTGTGGCGGGACGACACGCCCATCGCACTGACTCCCCGGCAGTTCGCGTTGCTCGAGTTCCTGCTGCGGCGGGCCGGCGAGGTGGTGCCGAAGGCGGAGATCCTCGGCCACGTGTGGGACTTCGCCTTCGCGGGCGATCCCAATATCGTCGAGGTGTACATCGCCCAGCTGCGCAAGGCGATTGACCAGCCGTTCGGGCGGAACAGTCTGCAGACGGTCCGGCTGGTCGGTTACCGCCTCGATCCGGACGGCGGGTGAGCTGCGATGCGGCGCTCGCCCAGGCTGCGGGGCAGGCTCGGCTCGGTCCGGGCGCGCACGACGGCGCTCGCCACGGCCGTCGTGGCCGTTTCGCTCGCACTTGGCGCGGTCGCGCTCCTCCTGACCCTGCGCAACACCCTGACCCGATCGGCGGACGATGCCGCGAAAGCCAAGGCGCGCGACCTGGTCGAACTCGCTGCCGCCGGTTCGTTGCCGGCCTCGCTGACGGCCCCCAACGAGGATGACATAGTCCAGGTGGTCGACAGCTCGGGCCAGATCGTGGCTGCGAACGAGGGCTGGTCGCGCCGCCGGCTCACCGAGTTCGTACCTACGGGTGCCGCGCCGAGCATGACGACGGTCCACAACGTGCCCGACGAAGACCTGATCAGAGACGCCGGAGGGAACCCCAAGCGGACCGACGGTGGTGAGAGCTACCGGGTGTGGGCGTTGCGGGGATCGGATCGTTCGGAGCCTGTGATTGCGTACGTCGCGACGAGCACAGAATCGGTCTCGGAGACCATCGCGACAGTACAACGGACGCTCGTCATCGGTCTGCCGCCGCTGCTTGGGCTGCTTGCCGCGGCGAGCTGGACGCTTGCCGGGCGAGCGCTGCGGCCGGTCGAGGAGCTTCGGGCCAGAGTCGCGGATATCTCCGCTCACGCGCTCGACCGGCGGGTGCCGGTCCCCGCGGTCCGCGATGAGGTGCGCCGCCTCGCGGAAACGATGAACGCGCTGCTCGCCCGGCTCGAGACGGCGAGCGACAAGCAGCGCAAGTTCGTAGCCGACGCATCGCACGAGCTGCAGAGCCCGCTCGCCTCGCTGCGGACGCAGCTCGAGGTCGCGATGGCACACCCTGACTCGACCGACTGGCCGACGACCGGGTCCGGTCTCCTTACCGAGATACAGCGCATGGAGCGGCTCGTCCGCGACCTGCTGTTCCTCGCCCGTACCGACGGCAGCTCCGGCATTGGCCGGGTCGAGCCGGTCGACCTCGACGACGTCGTACTCGAGGAGGTGGCTCGGCTGCGGCCGGCCGCCCGGGTCGACCTGGACACCTCTGGCGTGTCCGCCGCGCCGATCTCCGGTAGCCGGGACGAACTGACTCGCCTCGTCCGCAACCTGCTGGAGAACGCTTCGCAGTATGCGGCGTCCGCCGTACGGGTGAATCTGTCGATGCAGAACGGCGATGCGCAGCTGGCCATCCAGGACGATGGACTGGGCATTCCAGCCGATCAACGTGACCAGGTCTTCGCGCGCTTCACTCGGCTCGACGACGCCCGCCGGCGCGACGGACCGAGCGGGACGGGCCTGGGGCTCGCAATTGCAAAAGAGATCGCCGACCGGCACGGCGGCAGCATCTGGATCGAGGACGCCACTCCCGGCACCCGCTTCGTTGCCGTTCTCCCATCCCAGATGCCGGATATCACCCGGCGGCCAGCCACTCGATGGCGGTCGTGATCTCGGTGAGGACGTCGATCCGCGGCTCGACGCCCAGGCCCGGAGCGGACGGAACCGCGAGGTATCCCTGGTCGAGCACGAATGGCTCGGTCACATCCCGGGCGTAGTAGCGGCCTGACGCGGATGTGTCGCCCGGGAGTGTAAAGCCGGGCAGGGCGGCAAGGGCGACGTTGGCAGCACGGCCGAGGCCGGTTTCGAGCATGCCGCCGCACCAGACCGGGACGCCATTGGCCTGGCAGAGGTCATGGATGCGGCGGGCCTCCAGGTATCCGCCGACCCGGCCCGGCTTGATGTTGATTATTCGAGCGGCGCGCAGCGCGATCGCGTCCGCCGCCGCCTTAGCCGACACGATCGACTCATCGAGGCATATAGGTGTACGGATCAGCGTGGCGAGCTCGGCGTGCTCGCGGAGATCATCGTCGGCCAGCGGTTGCTCGATCAGCAGCAAGCCGAAGTCGTCGAGCGCGGAGAGTGTGCGGGCGTCCGCGAGGCGGTAGGCCGCATTCGCATCAACCTGGAGCAGGAGAGCATCGCCGAAATGCTCGCGGACCACTCGTACCGGCTCGACATCCCAGCCCGGCTCGATCTTCAGCTTGATCCGGAGATAGCCCTCGTCGAGATAGCCGGCGACCGCATCGAGCAACTGCGGCACGGTGTCCATGATTCCGACCGACACGCCGGCTGGCACCCGGCCATGGACCGCGCCGAGAAATTTGCCAAACGATTCGTTGCGGCCACGCAGCCAAGCATCGAGCACGGCCATCTCCAGCGCGGCCTTGGCCATCCGGTGGCCTTTGATCGGTTCGAGCAGGGGCGCGACACGGTGGGGTTGGAGCTTGCCGGCGGCGAGCAACCGGGGAGCGAGGAACCGGCGGATCACGTCGGCGCACCCGTCGACGTATTCCGACGAGTAGAGCGGCTCGCTCGCTGCCACGCACTCCCCCCACCCGTCCGCATCCGGCGTCGCCGCCCGGACCAGCAGGACGTCGCGCTGGGTCTCGACCCCGAAGGATGTACGGAACGGCGCCACGAGCGGCATGCTGATCCGGCGCAGCTCGAACCCGGTCATTTTCATTTTGCGGACCTGAAAGTGAGGATGTAGCCGGCCGTCTTCGCGAAGCCCGTGACCTCGGCCCCTTCCGTGATCAGCCCGCCGAGCACGTCCCGTACTGCCCGCCGCCAGTCCCGGGCCGTTGTCGGTGCGGCCCGGCGCAAGCTCTCGATATCGGCGGGTATCTGCACGAGCAGCGGCCCACTCAGTCCCTTCGGTCGCAGCGCTCTGGGCTGCCCAGACTCCGACTCAATCAGGACGGGCGCCGCTCGCTCCAGCTCGCGTGGGTCGGCCTCGACCGGTTTGCCCGCGCAGGCGTGGCGCACTACTGGGGACGCGAGATCCCACGCCACGAGCAGCCGGTCGCTGCCCTGGCCCTGGTTGATCGAATCACCCATCTCGCCGTAGAAGTCGACGAGGTAGTCGCGCGGGCGCGCGCCGAGCTTGCCCATGTTGAAGTAGGCGTTGCGGCGGACGAGCGGGTCGAAGGTCCAGGTCACGGTTTGGATCCCGTGCCCGATGGCCCACGCGCGCTGGTGCAGCTTGAGTGCGAAGCCGACGTTGCGCCCGCGGACTCGATCCGCCACCGCCGCGATATGAGAGTGCATTCCGACGCCCGCGGGCGCACCGAAGAAGCCGAAGCAGGCACCCACGAGTTCGCCCCAGTCGTAGGCACCGGAGAGGTAGTTGCCGGCGTACGTCGTGGCCCGCAGCAGCTCGATGGTTACCGGCGGATTGCGCTCGTCCGGCCGCCAGATCTCGACCAAGAGACGGTAGACCGCATCCAGGTCGGCGAGCTCGTGGAGAAGCCGGATCTCCACCCCCGACCTCTCGGCGGCTTCCCTGGCGGCGCGCACTGCCGCGGCGGCAGTCTCCGCGCCGGGCGGGCGAGTGACCATGGCTCAATGCTGCCGTGCACTAGCAAGACCGGCCTAGCGTTTGCGGGCGGCACGGAGCCGGGCACGGCCGCTACCCGATCCGCGGAATCGGTACCCATGTCATGGGTAGGCCACTGGTCATGGCTGACGTCACCAGTCCTGCGGGGCGCCCCACTGAATCTCCCGCCGAGCTACCCGACTATGTGCAGCTCGCTGAGCTGGGCCAGCAGCTGCGGGTCGACGCGGTGCGCTGCTCTGCGGCGGCGGGGTCGGGGCACCCGACCTCGTCGATGTCGGCAGCGGACTTGATGGCCGTCCTGCTGGCGCGGCACCTGCGCTACGACTTCCACCGGCCCCACCAACCCGGGAACGATCACCTGATCTTCTCGAAGGGCCATGCCTCCCCGCTGCTCTACGCGATCTACAAGGCGGCCGGGGCAATCACTGACGCGGAGCTGCTGACCTTCCGGAAGGAGGGCAGCCGGCTCGAAGGCCATCCGACGCCGCGCCTGCCGTGGGTCGACGTAGCGACCGGCTCGCTCGGCCAGGGCCTGCCCATCGGCGTCGGGATGGCGCTTGCCGGCAAGCGCTTCGACCGCGCGCCTTATCGGTTGTGGGTGCTTTGCGGCGACAGCGAGCTCGCCGAGGGATCCATGTGGGAGGCCTTTGAGCATGCAGGCCACGAGAGGCTGGCCAACCTGACCGCGATCGTGGACGTCAACCGGCTGGGCCAGCGAGGACCGACCAGACACGAGTGGGACACCGCTGCATATGCACGGCGGATCGGCGCCTTCGACTGGCACATCGTCGAGATCGATGGACACGATCCGGCACAGATCGACCGCGCGTACGGCGAAGCGATTGGCTCCGACCGC
Organism: Actinomycetota bacterium; assembly: GCA_046725875.1. Taxonomy (GTDB): domain Bacteria; phylum Actinomycetota; class Actinomycetes; order JAKEEW01; family JAKEEW01; genus JBKOZJ01. Next base: position 17,993 of record JBKOZJ010000026.1, on the reverse strand, counting down.
CCGACCGCGATCCTGGCCCGTACAAAGAAGGGCAAGGGCGGGTCAGCTGTCGAGGACAAGGAAGGCGCGCACGGCAAGCCGCTGAAGGACGCCGAGGCGGCGGTCGCGGAGCTGGGCGGCGAACGTTCGATCCGGGTCCGCGTCGCTGAGCCGCCACCAGTGCAGCTTCCCGACCGTCGCCGAGGAACGCCGACACTGCCCCGCTACGAAGTCGGCGAGGAGATCGCGACCCGCGACGCCTTCGGCGCGGCGCTCGCGGCGCTCGGAGATGCGCGCGGCGACATTGTCGTGCTCGACGGCGAGGTGGCCGACTCAACCCGGACAGAGCAGTTCGCGACGGCACACCCGGATCGGTTCGTCGAGTGTTACATCGCCGAGCAGCAGATGATCGCCGCGGCGGTGGGGTTGCAAGTGCGGGGTTGGGTGCCGTTCGCGGCGACCTTCGCCGCCTTCCTCACTCGGGCGTACGACTTCATCCGCATGGCCGCGGTCAGCCGGGCCAACCTGAGGCTGGTCGGCTCGCACGCCGGCGTCGCGATCGGGCAGGACGGCCCGTCCCAGATGGGACTGGAGGATCTCGCGGCGTTCCGCGCCGTCCAGGGGAGCACCGTCCTCTACCCGTGTGACGCGAACCAGACGGCGGCGCTCGTCGCAGCTATGGCCGACCGCTCGGGGATCTCATACCTCCGGACCACCCGCGGCGAGACGCCGGTCATCTACGGCCCGGACGAGGACTTTCCGATCGGCGGCAGCAAGGTGATCGCCGGCACGCCGGACGACCGGGTGGCGATCGTCGCGGCCGGCGTGACGGTCGCCGAGGCGCTGCGCGCCGCCGAGCAACTTGCCGGCGAGGACATCTCTGCCCGGGTGATCGACCTGTACTCCGTCAAGCCGATTGACGAGGCAACTCTGCGCTGGGCCGCCGGCGAGACTGGGCACATAGTCACCGTGGAGGACCACTGGCTCGAAGGAGGCCTCGGCGACGCCGTTCTCGCCGCGCTGGCCAGCAACGGGCAGGTGCCGCGGTTCGCCCAGCTCGGGGTTGGCTCGATGCCCGCGTCGGCGACGCCGGCCGAGCAGCTTCGGGCGGCGGGGATCGACGCCGCCGCCATCGCGGACGCCGCCCGCACCCTCGTCAAGCCGTGACCGCGCCGCCTTTGTCGGCCGCGCAGAGGGTGTTTCCTTCGGAATCCGCCCCTACGACGAAGTTCCGGATCGTCGGGGTAGTTATCGCTGTCCGCGCGGTGGCGCCGAGGCGGCCAAGCGGTCCACCTCCCAAGGCTTGGCTCCAAAGGTGACCCGCTCGTCGCGCGTCGTCAAAGTGAAGCGCGCCCGTTCCAGGCCCCGGCAGCACCGGTCGATTTCTCTTACCTGAGGGCGTCCTGGTCATGGGCGCGGGCTTCCCTGGCGAGGCGCCGGGCCTCGCGCAGCGGCGCCGGGGTACGGTGCCGGCCAGCGCACCGGACGACGAGGTCGACCGCCACCTCTGGGGGCACGCGCCAGCCTGGATGTACGAGGACAGGGCGGCGGCCGACCCTCGTTCTGAGCCAGTACGCCACGATCTCGCCGTCCAGAGATAGCGGACTCCTTGCCGCGTACTCATCCCTCGGTGCCGGACCGGGGGCAGCCACCAGCGGGCGGTCGGTGACGCCGACTGTCGGGATCGCCAGAACGGCGCCCAGGTGCACCGCGAGCCCCGCCCGTCGCGGGTGGTCCCGTCCGGTCGCGTTGACGAGGAGTACGTCCGGCGGCGCCCTCAGACCGCGTACCGCTGCCTCCAGCAGCGGACCCTCGCGCAAGGCAAGCAACCCAGGCGCGTATGGACCGGTCGCGAGACCGGTCGTCACGTGTTGGTCGAGCTGTCGCCGTCCGCGCCTGACGACCGCCGCGGCCCACGCCGGCTCGCCCGCCGCGCCCGTACCGGTTAGCCCGCGCGGAAAACACACCCAACACCCACCAACCGTGACTTGCTCTGCCGCGAACCGCGACTCGGACCTGGCCGAGCGGTGGAGGTAGGCCGCCGGCGGCCATGGCTCGGTTTGTACGGCAGCCAGCCTGAGCTGTTCGGCGATGAGCGTCTCGGCCGTATCAGGCCACGGGCCGTCCACGCTTCGCGCCTCCCTCCGCTCCAGGTGGAGCTGACTCGTCCACCGGCGGGAGATGCTTCAAATGTCCACTGACCGCCGATGACGCCATTGTCATTGGGCAGTGAGGGCCGCGCGGTCTACGGGCGTGATCCTGGACCGAGTTGCGGCGATCGATCATGTTTGCACTAGGAGCCGGTGTCGCAGTCGGCTTGCAGCCAGGCTGGATAAGTGGTGAGGGGTGCCTTGCCCGAGCACCGGAACTGGCTGGACCGCAGCTGTGCCATGGCGGAGTGAACCGCGGCCGGGTGAACCGCTGCTGGGCGAACCGCGACTGCATGGAGCGGCCGAGCTCTGGTTTGCGGTGCGCCGCCCCATCCCGCTTCCGAGTCGATGCAGGCGGCTCCACAGGGTCAAGAATTCGGCGCGGTTAACCCACAGATCGGCGGGCGCGCCTAGTGCCGGCGGGGCGGGTGCTCCACCGTCGTTTGGATGCGGCGGGAGCTGGTCAACCTGGTGCGAGAGCGGGGCGTGGTGCGGCGAGCCGAGGCGCTCGCGGTCGCTCCACGGCACTGCCTCGACTACGCGGTACGGACGGGGCGGCTGGTTCGGCTCGCTCCTGGCACGTACACCTCGTCGGGGGCGATCGACGACGCGACGCGAAAGCATGCCGCTTTGCGTTATGCCGGCGATACGGGCGCGATCAGCCACCTGTCAGCGCTGGAGGTGTTCGGCCTGGTGGTCCCACCGTCCGTGTCGGTGCATGTCACTGTTCCCGCAACCTCGTCGGCGAGGACGCGGGACGGGATCGTGGTGCACCGCCGGCGGGACTTCAGGATCGGTCCACCGTGGACCACCGAGCGTAACGGTTTCTCGCTCGTCCGGCTCGAGCGCGCGATCGTCGAGTCGTGGTCAATGATCGACGATCCGCACCGTCGGCGATCGCCTGCGATCCAGTCGATCGGAGACCGGCTGACCACTGTCGCTCGGCTCTCCGAGACCACCCTCAGCGCACCTGTTATCAAGGGACGCGCCAGCCTGCTTGCCCTGCTTCATCTACTCGCCGAGGGCTGCCGAAGCCAACTGGAACTTTGGGGATACCGCGAGATCTTCGACCATCCGTCGCTGCCGAGGCCCATACTTCAGCTGCCGGTCAATCTCGGCGGCAGGACCGTCTATCTCGACGTGGCATACGAAGAGGAGCTGGTCGACGTCGAGCTGGACGGTCCTCAGTACCACACCGGTCAGGGAGACCGAGAGCGCGACATGCTGCGCGACGCTGCTCTGGCCGAGCGGGGCTGGCTGCCGCTTCGGCTGACACCGGCCCGCCTCCGCGATGCCGATCGAGTTCGGGCCGACCTAGCGGCGATACTCCGCCGCCGCCGCGAGCAGCTCCGCCTCGCGCCACGGCCCTAGCCCGGCGATGGCCGCGTCGGCTAGCGCGCCGGCATCAGCTGGCGAGCCTTGTTACCGGCGAGCATGAAACCGGTGAGGTCGTCGCGCTTGACCCAGATCTCCGTACGCCCCAGCGACCGCGAAAGCCGGTCGGCACCCCGAGCTCATGATCAAACCATTCCCGTGTTCGGGCCGCGGAGCCTGCGACACCGATCGCCCACCGTCCAGCGCTCGCGGTCCGGCATTTAGTGCGTGAGGATCAGGCCCGGCCACCGGCTCTAGCGACCGAGCTGGACCCCGGCACAGTGGGTCGTTCGCGATCAAGTCACTGCGGCCGTCCGGCATGGCATCGACAAGCCGATCAGGGCGTGGCGGCGCTGCAGTACCAGAGAGAGAAGACGATCAGGGCGGGGCAGCGGTGCAGCAAATTGATCACTTGTTGGATCAAGAGTTGGCAGTTCCGCCTTAAGAATTCGCCGATTTCGTACTGCAGCGATGCCATGCCTCGATCCAATGCGTGATCGAAGTCACGCCGGGATGCCAAAGGATGATCCACTCCGATCGTCGCAGGAACGCCAGAGATTGATCAGGTAAGCGTCGTTCGTCCGCGGAGGTGCCAGAGATTGACCAGGTCAGCGCGGTTCGGATGCGGAGGCGGCAGAGATTGACCCGGTGAGCGCCCCTCGTTGCGCGATGCAGGCCATTGATCGGGTAATCGCCGTTCGTAACGGCCTAGACTCCGGTAACTGAAAGCGAGCTTGCCGTGTGCGGCCGTCCCATACCGGGCTCGTTCCATCACCTGGCGGACGCCGAGGCCGCAGAGCGCGCGCGATTGATTGCTGCCACAGAGAACCTCGAGCTGGCTGGCGGGCAGGGTGGACGGCCGGCGGCCTCGCAACCAGGCGGTTCCACGATCGACGCTTGAGCAAGCTTTCCTACTGATCGCAACTCCTGTCTCGACGACTGCCGCTTACCGCCTGTCTAGGGCTACGGTTTGCGCCGTGGCTGATCGTGGGTATCGGCGGGTGCCCCACACGGCCGACGTGCGCATCCAGGCTTGGGCGCCGACCCGGGAAGAGTGCATCACCGAGGCGGTGCGCGGTCTGGTGGAGGGGTTCGCCGACACATCCGGCGTGTCCCCAAGCGGGACCTACGAGGCCGAGCTCATCGAGTACATCGATGAGCGGCTCCTCGTCGCAGTGCTCGACGAGGTCATCTACGTTGTAGACACCACCGGCGAGATCCCGATCGGGATCACTGTGGAGCCCACCGACGACGGTGCACACCTTCGCCTCACCACCGCCAACTTGACCGCCGCCGAGATTGTGGGAGCCACGCCGAAGGCGGTCGCCCTGCACGAGCTGCGCATGGAGCACACGACCCGCGGCTGGCGGTGCGAGGTAACCATCGACGTATAGCCAAGCAGCAGGACCCTTGCTCCGAACCGCTTGGCGTAGAAGGGGCTGCGCCCCGGCACGGATAACAGGACTCCAAACCATGGGGAGTCGAAGGGACCCTTGCTCCGAAGTCGTAGAAGCAAGGTCCCTTCCACCGTTGGAGACGGGAGGCGATCAGCCCTTGACGACGCCGACGGGGACGAGGCGTGCGACCTTGCGGCAGAGGCCGGCACGCTGCGCGACGTCGACTACCTCGTCGACGTCCTTGTAAGCAGTGGGAGTCTCCTCGGCGAGACCGCGCCACGATGCGCCACGAACCGCGATTCCCCGGGCTTCGAGCGATCGGCGGAGCTCCTTGCCACCGGTACCGCGGGCGGCCTGGTGGCGGCTCTGCCGGCGTCCAGCACCGTGGCAGGTGGACGCGAAGGCTTCGCCGCCCGCCACTCCGGCCAGAACGTAGGACGATGTGCCCATTGTGCCGGGGATGAGGACCGGCTGGCCAACTTCGGCCAGCTCGAACGGAACGTCGGCATGCCCTGGCGGCAACGCGCGAGTGGCGCCTTTCCGATGCACGCAGAGCTGGCGGGCCGACCCGTCCACCTGATGCGTCTCGACCTTCGCGAGGTTATGCGAGATGTCATAGACAAGCTCGAGGGAATGGCCGGTTACCCGTTCGAACACCCGCCGCGCGGCCACACCGAGCAGTTGCCTGTTCGCCCGGGCGTAGTTCGCGGCGGCCGCCATCGCGCCGAGATACGCCTGCCCCTCGGGCGAGTCAACCGGCGCGCAGGCGAGCTGTGGGTCTGGTACGGCGATGCCGTATTTCGCCATCGCCGGCTCCATCGTCCGCACATGGTCGGTGCAGATCTGGTGACCGAGGCCACGAGAGCCACAATGGATCATCACGCAAACCTGACCCATCCCCAGACCCATCGCCGCCGCCGCCCCTTCGTCGTACACATCGGCGACCGCCTGCACCTCGAGGAAGTGGTTCCCGGACCCGAGGCTGCCCACCTGCCCGGCGCCGCGCTCGACGGCGCGGTCGCTGATCTGGGCCGGATCAGCGCCGTCCACCGCACCTCCGTCCTCGCAGCGATCCAGGTCGCGGGTGACCCCGTGGCCACGCTCTACGGCGTATCGGGACCCGCCGATGAGAATCTTTGCGAGTTCGGTCCGGCTTACGTGCCACACCGCCCCGCGGCCGGGCCCTCGTGGGATCGCCCGGTCGAGCCCATCCATGAGCGGCGTCAGCCGGCCGTGCAGGGCGCTTCGGTCCAGACCGCCCGCCGCGAGCAGCCGGACACCGCACGAGATGTCGAAGCCCACCCCGCCCGGAGAAACCACACCACCGGCCGGCACATCCGTCGCGGCGACCCCGCCGATCGGGAACCCGTACCCCCAATGCACGTCGGGCATCGCGAACGACGCGGCCACGATGCCGGGCAGCGTTGCCACGTTCGCAACCTGCTCGAGTGACTTGTCCGCCTGCGCGTCGGGGATGAGCGCCTTCGAGGCGAACACGATCCCCGGCACCCGCATTTCACCCGCCGGGTCGATGCGGAACCTGACCGGTGTCTCCTCGACGATCTGCATAACGCGCTCGCCTTGGCGGGCCGATGCCTGGAGAGGTAGGACCGAAGCCGCCGCAGCGGCCAGGTGTTTACCACGTCCTCGGCGGTGAGCCAGCCACGCTCCGCCATACCGACGCCGTATCGGATGAAAGCCAGGTGGACCGTGGAGTGCGAGTCGCTGTCGATCGCAAACTTCACGCCATAGTGCCTGGCCCGCAGGATCTCGTCGTCGTTGAGGTCCAGCCGGTCAGGGTAGGCGTTGATTTCCAGGATCGTTCCAGTGCGCGCGCATGCCTGATAGACCTCGTCCAGGTCGGCGTCGATGCCGGCGCGGCGCCCGATCTGGCGGCCGGTCGGGTGACCGATGATGTCGACGTACGGGTTCTCGATCGCGTGCAGCAACCGCTTCGTCATGGTGTCGCGGTTCTGATCGAAGTGCGAGTGAACGGAAGCGACACAAATGTCGAAGCCGGCGAGGAACTCCGGCGGCCAGTCCACGGAGCCGTCCGGACCAATGTTGAGCTCGGTCCCATGCAGCAGCCGCATCTTTCCGTACCGCCGGTCGAGCGTGCGCACCCGCTCGCGCTGGGCGCGCATCTTCTCATCGGACATGCGCTGCATGTAGAGGTTCGGCGCATGGTCGGTGATTGCGTAGTACGCATAGCCGCGCGCCGCCGCGGCCTCGACCATCTCCTCGAGCGACGAGACACCATCGGTGAGATTGGTGTGGGTATGCAAGTCGCCGCGCAGGTCCTGCTCGGCGACCAGATGGGGAAGCTCTCCGCGCTGGGCTGCCTCGATCTCCCCGCGGTCTTCACGCAGCGGCGGTGGGATCCAAGGCAGCCCTAGGCGCCCATAGACCTCCTCCTCGGTCTCCGAGACGATGACGTCATCGGTCTCGGCGTCGAACAGGCCGTACTCAGAAAGCTTCAGCTTGTTGTGTACGGCGAGCTCGCGCGTGCGGATGTTGTGAGCCTTGGACCCGGTGAAGTACTGCAGCGCGGCACCCCACGATTCCGGCCGCACGACCCGCAGGTCCACCTGCAGGCCCTTGGTCGTACGGATCGAGGTCTTCGTGCCACCCGTCGCAATGACCTGGTCGACGTACGGCAGCGATGAAAAGGCCTTCGTGATCTTCGCAGCGGCCCGATCTTGGGCCGCGGCGAGGATGTCGATGTCGCCGATCGTCTCTTTGTACCGGCGCAGCGAGCCCGCGTATGTGCAGCGATGGCAGCCGGCGATGACGGACAGCGCGGCGACGATCTCCTCGGCCAGGTCCATCGCGACGTTAATGTGCACCCGGTGTCCCGCACGCTGCAGGAGCTCGACGCCGTGCAGGAGCTGCTCCTCCGTCTTCGGACCAAATCCCTTCAGGCCGCGCAGCCTCTGCGCATCAATTGCGTCGACCAGCTCGGCGACCGATGCGATGCCAAGCTGCTGGTAGAGCACCATCGCTTTGCGCGGACCGAGCGTGGGGATGACCAGGAGCTCGCGGACGCCGGCGGGGATCTTCGCATGCAGTCCCTCGAGCGCATCCATCCGGCCGGTTTTCAGGTAGTCGGCGATCTTAGTAGCAATCGAGGCGCCCACACCCGGGATCCGCTGCAGCCCATCCTCGCCGAGCTTCCCAACATCTTCGTGGTAACCGGCGACCGCGCGCGCAGCCTTCTCGTACACTCGCGCCCTGTATTCCTCGCCGCCGGTGATCCGCAGCAGATCGGCGTACTCCTGCAACAGCCCGCCGACCTCGTCGTTCCGCCGGGCCATGTCTCCTGTTCTACACCTCGTCCGGACTACCCGCGTTGGGCCCCGGCAGGTGGCGCTCAGAGCTGTTGCTCACGCCTTGTTTGGACCAACCTGCGGGTCAGCTCCCGGTCGCTTCAATCCGGGACACGAGCTCACGCACTTCCCGGCCGGCTTGGCCGCGGCGTCGAGCTCCTTGTCCGCGCCGACAACCTGAAGCGTCCCGATCAGGCCGTTCAGGGCAGTCACGTTGGCGGGGGCCACCTCTCCGGCGCGAAACCTCGCCCAGGCGGTCTCCATCTCGGTCACCGCGGCGGCCGCGTCCTTCCAGTCCCGCACCTGGCGCTTCGGAGCTCTGCGTCCCGTCACATGAGGCGGAGCTGGGTCGCCTGCCGCCGTGGACGGGGCATCGTGGCGCCGATCCGTTCGATCAGCGCGGTCGCGATGGTTGCGAGGAAGGGTGAGGGCGAGGCCGGATGTGTGGCGCCGCGCCGGGTCCGCTCGGCCGCGTGACTGAGGAAGAGGTGGCGACGGGCGCGGGTCATGCCGACGAAGAAGAGCCGCCGCTCCTCGGCAATCTCGTCGACAGTGAGCGGACGCCCGGTCACGCCCGCCGGTCGCAGCGGCAGCAGACCGTCGTCGCAGCCGACGATGAACACCACGGGGAACTCCAGGCCCTTGGATGCATGCAGAGTGAGCAGAGAGACGAGGTCCGCCCGCGGATCCCAGGTGTCGACCTCGGCGCCGAGCGCCAGCTCCGCCAGGAAGCGCTCGACGTCGTCGCCGCAGCGCATCGCGAGCGGCATCAGCAACTCGACCGCCGTATGGATCTCGGCCTCTCGTGTATGGGCATCCTCCGGCGCAGATGGTTGCACCTTGGGTTCCAGCAGCCCTGATGCGATGGTGTTCGACACTGCGGTGGGCGCCCGGAGCCTGGTTGTCGACCTCCGAGCGAGGATGGCGGCGGCCGCGGTCTTGACGCGATCCGCGACCAATGCAGGCGGTTCGGGAAAGAGCGCCTCGACTGCCCACGACGGAGACGTCTTGAGGCCGCCGGCATACTCTGCCTGGTCCGCCCGAGCCGTCCTGTACTTCAGCTCGTGCACGATTTCTTGTACGCCGGGTCGCACGGCGAGACGGTCGTGAGAGCGCTTCTGAAACGGTATGCCGGCTCGGGTGAGCCCTTCCATAACGGGCGTGGCCTGTGCATCCGTTCGGTAAAGCACCGCGATGTCGGCGAGGGACAAGGAATCACTGCCGAAACCGTCGACCCGGCCGCTGTCAAGCGAGTGGAAGGACGAGCCGCCAAGAAGCTGATCGATCGTGCGGGCCACGAAGGAGCCCTCGGCATGCTCGTCGGAGGCGTGGTGCAGACCGATGGGCGCCGGCAGTTCCGTGCCGCTCGTCTCCCCCCGATGGCCGCCGTGCACGGAGGGCGCAGGCGTCAGACGGCGGTTAGGCACCAGGCTCGCCGGCGCGATCGCCTGGAGGGCACCGCCGACGATAGGAGCCGTGGAACGGTAGTTACAGCTCAGCTCCACAACCGTTGCCGTCGGATAGTCCTGCTTGAAGCTCAGGAAGAAACCGACGTCTGCACCGCGGAAGCGATAGATGGATTGGTCCGGGTCCCCGATGACGGTCAGGTTTCCGTCGCGCGGTGCGAGATGCCGCAGCAGGCGGTACTGCGTGACGTCGACGTCTTGATACTCGTCGACAGCGATTAACTGGAAGCGCCGCCGATAGTCTGCGACGAGGGTCGGGTCGGCGTCGAGCATCACCACCGGCTCGACCACGAGATCGTCGAAATCGACGAGGTCACGCTCGCGCAGCGCGCCGACATAGCGTTCATGAAACCCATCCGAACCAACCCCGCCACGCCGCGCAGCGCTCAGATCCGCAAGTACGGTGCGCGCCGCCCGGCGCTCGCCGATGAAATCTGTGAGTATGTCGAGCCTCTGGGCTTCGGTCGCGATCCCAAAGTCGGCGGTAAGACCTAGACGATCGTGATGCTCCCTCAGGATGCGTAGGCCGATCGCGTGGAAGGTTGTCACTGTGGCCCGTGACGCACCGTCGGCCAGTAGGCGGCCGAGGCGGTCGGCCATCTCGGCCGCGGCCCTCCGGGTGAACGTGATCGCCAGGCACTGCTCCGGTTCGACGATGCCCGCGCGCACGTGATGCGCGATTCGGTGGGTCAGCGTTCTCGTCTTTCCGGTACCAGGACCGGCGACAATCAGCACCGGCCCGGGCGCGGCCTGGACGGCCGCCCGCTGCTCCGGATCCAGCCGCTCTGAGCCCATGATTATCGGCTCTTCTACCGAAACAGGTCCGATCTCCGTGATCACCGCCAGCTCAGACAGGTTTCCCCCGTCTTCTCCGCTGACCACCGGCTGGGCAGGGTCAGAATCCGACCCTTCCTGCCGGTGACCACGGTGAATGCCCGTATTTCTCGGTCCCGCCTGCCGGCGATCAAGGGTCGGATCGCGGCGGGGCAGGGTGCGTGGTGTGGGAATCGGTCCGTGGAAAAGTACGTCGGTGGTGCCAGCACGTTCGTGGTCGAGCTCGCCCGGTTGAAAGACGCGGATGATGCCGTACTCGCCGTCATAGCCGGCTTCGCGTGCCACTTCGCCGCTGCGCAGCCGCCGGACGGCCTCCGCGAGCACCGGCGACCGCACCTCGATCTCGCCGAGGGGCATCGTGTCGAGGATGTACAGCTCGGGTCCAAGGGCGGCGGTCAGCGCCGCTATTTCCCCGTACACGTTCTTGCTCCGCGAGCCCACCCCCAAGATCTCGCCCATCACCTGCGGCAGCTGGACCAGGCCCCGGAAGGGCGCCGCGCCGGTCGGCCGTACACAACGTATGCGGTCGGCGAGCTCCTCGACCCGGTGGAGAACCCCCACGGTGACCGGCTTACCACAGGTCGGGCAGCGCCCTCCGGCGGCCCGGGTCTCGGCCGGCTCGAGCCGGAGGTTGCACTTCCGGTGGCCGTCGAGGTGGTACTTCCCCTCCTCGGGAAAGAATTCGATCGTTCCCGCCAGCCCCGCACCGGTCTGGAGCGCGCGCCGGATCGCAAAGTAATCGACGTTGGTGTCGAAGACCGTCGCCTCCCGGCCAATTATCGGCGGTGAGTGCGCATCAGAGTTGCTGACCAGGCGATATCTGTCGAGCGCGGAGACCCGCCAATTCATCGCCGGGTCGCTGGATAGGCCGGTCTCGAGCGCGAAGATGTGCTCGGCCAGGTCGGCGTAGCACTCGTGGACAGCGTCGAAGCCGGACTTCGAGCCGAGCACCGCGAACCATGGCGTCCAGACGTGCGCGGGCACCAGGTAGGCGCCGGCGCCGCTCTCGAGCGTTATCTCGAGGAGATCGCGTGAGTCGAGGCCGAGGATCGGCCGGCCGTCCGAGCCCAGGTTGCCGATCCTGGCCAGCCGTCGGTTGATCTCGGCCGCAGTGTCGAAGTCCGGGACGTAGACCAGGTGGTGCACCTTTCGGGTGCGTTCGTCGCGCTTGTAAATCGTCGAGATCTCGACCGACAGCATGAAGCGGACCTTGCTGCGGCAGCTGGGCGGCAGCGTTCGCACCACCTGCCGGTCGAGCTCTGCACGGAGCCGGAAGAGCCCAGGCTCGGCGGGTTCGAGCAGGTCACGCAGGTGGTCGAACCAGGCGGGATGCGTGAAATCGCCGGTGCCGAGGACTGCGACGCCCTTGCGCCGGGCCCACCAGGCAAGGTGCTCGAGGTCACCGTCCTTGCTGCAGGCCCGCGAATACTTGGAATGGATGTGCAGGTCCGCGTAGAACACCTGCGGGAACCTTTCTGATCAGTGCTCTGACCTGTGATTTCTGCGTTTGCTCGCGTTGGCTGCCGTTGACGCCAGACGGACGTCTTGCGGACTTTCTGCGGACTCCGATCTTGGCACCTGGTCCCCCGACATGGCGGGACCGCTCCACCGGTGTGTCGGTGAAGCGGTCCCTTGGCAGATCCCCTGTCACCCCGAAAGCTCGGAAGGGACCAACCCAATGTCCGACCCTAGGTTCTCGTGGGAGTCGACGCGACCCAACGCACGGATCTGCCGATGAGCGGTCGATGCGACGGGAGCACACATCCTCTCCGGGGCGGCCTCAGGCTTTGTCGGGCCGGGTTTTCAGGATTGCAGCCTCTCGGAGCATCGCGTCGATCTTGGGGTCGTACCCGAGTTCCCAGACTTCCTGGTCGCAGCGGCACGCGGTTGCCCACTTGGCAGCCCACTTGTGCGCCTCCTCGCGTGACGGCACCTCGATCACCGTGAGTCCACCGACGGTCACCCGTGGGCCCTCGGTGACCGTCCCGTCGGCGGCCACCACGCTTGCCCTCTGTTCTTCCAGTCCGCTGCCACACACCCACACGCCAGCGTCGATGGCCTCCTGGCTGACGGCGTGCGCGGCCTTGTCAATGCCCGGCATGTCCTCGTCGGGGAAGTCATCCATCGCGTGGGCATCCAGAATCAGCACGTACTGCGGCATCGCATGACTCCTTCCCGGTCCGCTTCCTTCGTCGCGGCCCATCTGTTCCACGAACAGTAGGACCGCGATTCGACAATCCACAGCACACTCATGCCGCGTGGAGGGCGGCTACGCTCGCCCAGATCTGCCGCCAGTCGTGACCTGCCCGTCACGAGTGCGCAGAATCCTGACGCGACAGTTTGTCCAGGTCACGCTTGCAGAACCGGTGGTGAGCCCATTCCTCGTTGAGCACGGTGCCGAGGCATTGCCGCACTGTCCGCCCCCTGGCGTACGGGGGCCATCTGTCGTCGTCCGGGACCGGGGCGGTGTGCGCGAGCTGATCAGGCGTGACCTCGGCCAGCCATGTCTCGATCTCTGAAGCCTGTCGGACTCGTACGGCGAGCACCTCGTCGAGGCTCGGTTGGGCGGACGGGTCGAGCTCGTTCTGCTCCTGGTCCATGACGAACGGTGGACCCAGTCCCATGGTCGTGAACGGCTCGGTGAGTCCGAGCACGCAGCGTCGGAACCAGGAGTCGTGCACGAAGACGAGGTGGCGCAAAGTCTCGACCATCGACCACTCGCCGTCGACGCCGTGATGTTCGCTGTTCTGGGGCATGGACCGAACTCGCTCGGTGGTCGTGGCCCAAGCGTCCCGCAGTTGCCGCCAGGCCTCTCGCAGGTCGTCCGGCTGATCTGAGCGGATCAGCAGTCGTACCGGGTGACGGCGGTCGAGCTCCGCCTCGACGTACGGCATCACCTCGACCCCGTTGACCACGAGATTGGTGACCAGGCCGTCGATCTCGGCGTCCTGCATGACGACGCCGACCATCCGCGCTCTGCTCAGGTCGCATTCGCGGAATTCTGCGCCGGTGAGGTCCTCGTCGTGGAAGCGTCGCATGCAGACAGGCTAGGTCGCGCCGCACACCCCACGCCTGGGTCTGCCGCGATCCGGTAGTGCCGATGTGCGGTACATCGTCGCCACCGGACGATTACCCCTGCTTGCGTGGCGAACGAGGACCTGCAACTGACTCAAGCGCAGGCTTACGAGGCTGCTTACCGGCTCATTTGGCAGTACATGGAGCGGGAGCCCGATCCCGACGCGGTCTCGCTGCAAGAGATGCTTGTGAGCCTTGAGCCCACCAACGACCCGGCCCGAGCCAGCGACCCAGCGGCGTGGAGCGATTGGCTCGGATGCGTCCATGACACCCTCGACGGATTGCCGCTGCCACGCTTCCCGCGCGACTGACAAACGCACTGTCATGCCGCTGGTGGGGCGAAGCGGCCAGATCCAGCCTCGGGCGACGCTTCCTTACCGCTGGGTCGGCCCCACGACTGTCGCTATGGTGCGGCGGCGAGCTCATGTCGCCATGGCTTTTTCCCATCTGCCGGGAAGCGGACACGCACGCTTCTGCCGAGTCGAGTGTCCGCTCAGAGTCCCGCGCGGCATGCTGACGGGATGAGGAGTGCGCCGCCACCCCCCTCTCGAGCCGAGGTCGAGCGACAGTTCATTGAGCTCCTCGCTGGCCGGGTCAGTCGTGACGCAGTCGATCGATGGGCAGCGCAATGGGTCGCGGCCCGATGATCCTCTCGTTGCGGATCCAGGCATCTGGTGGGCGCTGGGTATTCTCCACGGAATCGATCTACGGCACGGCCCCGATAAGCCGTATCTGCACGATGACGCACAGATTGCCACTTGGCTTGAGGAGTTCCGGGCGCGGTCGGCGAACGCCTAGCGACATCCGCTCATGCCGCGCGCCGAGGAGGGATGTCGCCCGCATCCAGGAGGCCAGGCGCCGACGATCCAGGTCCAGTGCAGGACGCCGCCGCTGAAGTTGATCGGTGACGATGTCTACGTAGGTGTCCGAGCGCACGATCACATGAAAGAAGAGAGCGCCGACCACACCGCCAGTGATGACCAGGATGCTTCACGCGATCGTGCCGCCTGCCATTCCGCTCACCGCCTCAGCGCATCGGAGGATCGGCCATCAGTGGAGAGATCCTGGCGTCACGGCATATCCGCAGCACTAGGTCCGCGGGGTAACCGGTCAGGTCGATGATCTCGTCCTTGGTCAGGCCGGACGTTGCCGCGCCTGCGATCGCTCGTGCGAGCTGGTTCCTCGACGAGACTCGTCCTGGGCGGTCATCGGCTGGCTCGTCGTCGCGCTCGATATCGCCTCCCTCGTCGTTGGCTTGCTCTGAGCCAGCCGTCAGCGAGAGCGCCTGAGTCACCTTGAGCGGACCCCGCGACCGCGAAGGATATGGCTGGTCGCACGGTCGACGACGATCGTCGCGTGGAGACCCGGTGTGCTGACCAGCGCCTTGTAGTTCGGGTCGCCGGGGTAGAAGCGGAACCGCAGCCCGCCAGCGTCGTCCGGCGGACCATAGCCGAGCTGCTGGCCGTTGCCATGAGCCCACACGGTCGGATGCCCATAGATCCGCCTGGTGTGATGGTCGTCGAGCATCGTCCGATGCCCCTGCGACCACAGGTACTTGGCATAAGCGCGGACGGACTGGGCCGGTTTAACAACAAGCTCCCGCGTTCGCAGGTCGACGGTGACGGCGCCGTCGAACGCCATTGGCTTCGGCAGCGTG
The DNA here is from genome assembly GCA_046725875.1 of Actinomycetota bacterium. Classification (GTDB taxonomy): domain Bacteria; phylum Actinomycetota; class Actinomycetes; order JAKEEW01; family JAKEEW01; genus JBKOZJ01. The sequence goes on along the minus strand of JBKOZJ010000026.1, from coordinate 2,735 downwards.
GTCATTGCTCATCCCCGACCGGCTCGTGGATCGGCGTGTACTCCATTCCGCCGCGCTCGAGCGCCGTCTCCAGCACGCTCTTTCGCCGCCGCCGCTGGTCGGGCAGGTAAGCGGCGAGCATGCTTTCGAGCGCGCTTGTTCCCGGGATCGCCGGCGCCCCCGACCGGCACCGGGTAACGGTCGTTCGCCGCAGCCTCCGCTGTCCGCTGGGCCTCCAGGTCGCGGTGCCTAGCCTCAGCCGTCGCTCGCTCGGCGAGCAGCTCTCTTGCGTCCTCCCGGGTGATGGCTCGGCGACCGATGTCATCGATAACGACCTTGATGCCCCGGCGGGCGAGATCAAGGTCCAGACCATCGACCGACTCGGCGTAGTCGAGCTTGAAGATCGACAACGGGATCGTCTCGACCGGTGTTTGGCGGCACCACTCAGGCCACTTGGTGGATACCGCAAGCGGACGCGCGCCGCTTGCATCGGTCGCTAAGCGACAAGCTCAACGACATCGACGAGGGGAGATCGTGACCGATCCTGCGGCGCTCGCGAGTACGAAGCCATCAACGACCGGGAGATCCCGGCTGCGGTCGGCGATCTCGCCGAGGTCGCATCGGCGGTATCGAACGCAGCCAAGGCGTCCACGGAGATGATGGAGTCGGATGAGTTCTGGGCGCGTCGGCGGCGGGTGCTCCTCGAGGTCGTCGCCGCAGAGTGGGACAAGCAGATCATCTTCGCAAAGGCGGCGGCGTACGCGTCGAAGGATGGCCAGCCATGAGACCAGAAACCGAAGAGTGGCTGGGCCCGATGTTCGAGGCGGCAGCGGCGCGAGACATCGACATCCTGCCGTTGATGACCGCGGCGTCCATGCCGGCGGCCGAGGCTGACACGCCGATCGGCGACTGGCTGGCCAAGCGGTTCCCAGCGGCCAGTGAGGGTCCGGTTATGCGGGCGGTTGATTGGGTGCGGTTCGGGCAGCTCCTACGCCACGAACTTGGCTGGGATGACACCTATCCCGCCTATCCCGACTTCCCGGAAGCGCAAGACACACCGTAGCCAATTCGTACAGAGAACGACCCCTCGGCTGACCGAGAAAAGGCCGGGGGGTCGTGCGTCTCGTGCCGCGCCGCAGTCCATATCGGGACGCTCGCGGGGTCCGTCATGTGCAGGTTTGCCTTCGGGGATATGAGGTAGGACGCCGGCTTCGTGGCCAGGGCGGGATAGCGGGCGGGCTACCTGCACCGGGCCGCGCTATCTCGCTTCGCGGCTATCCTCACGGCATGGACGAGCGCATCCCCGACCGCTAACACCCCGGGTCGTTCTGGCGTCCTACGCATCGATCGGACGGGTTTGGGCACGACGTACCTGACTCTGGAGCACGGGAAGGAGCGAGCGATGAACGACATAACCCATATAGTCCTCGCCTTCGGTCCCAGGGGTAGGAGTTCCGCCGTCCGCTGCCCGTGGTGCGGGACCGTCAGTAAGGTCGTCCGATCTGGCATGCAGGTGTTGGCGGGCTGTGGCCACGCTGTCGCTGTCCGGCGATTTGCCGCGCCCATCTAGCGCCGTGCGCGAGCGACGATCGGGTCGGCTATCCGTTCGACTGTCGGCTGCGTCTTCCCGGCGATACCCCAGCAGATACATCAGGCACCTGTCGGCATCGCATCCCGCTCGACCCCCCGCTCCCGTGGCGGACCCACCAGCGTGGCTTGATCTTGCTTTAGTCGATGTCATGTAGCCGCTGCACGGTGTCGAATGGCACCCACCGCCCCATTGCCAGCCCGGCCAGAGGACGAACCCGAGCCAGCCCACAGCCCGGCCGATGAGCTGCTACGCATCAAGCACCGGCTCGCCAAGGAAATCCAGGGCACGGCGGCACTCTGAAACCTGGCACTGATCACGGCGTCCCGGTCGTCCACCTCCCCCCGGGACCGTAACCGCATCGCTACATGCTCCGATCCGCGCATCAAAGGCCAGCGTCTGGGCACGGGGGTCACCGTGACAGCCCGGTCATGGACCCGGAAGGAGCCTGAGGTGCAGATAGACAAGAACACGGTGATGGAGATGCTGCGCTCGCGCGGCGACCAGCAGAAGGCGGACCAGGCACAGCAGGAACTCCCTGAGCAGATCGACACCGACAGAGACGCGGGCCTCCTCGAGAAGTTCGGCATCGACCCGAAGGATCTGCTCGGCAAGCTCGGCGGTCTGGGCGGACAGTTCGGCGGCTAGTGCGCTGTGGCGAGGAGGCCCCAGGCGTCATCGCCTCCAGCATGGCTGGACGGTTCACGGCAATCTGCCCATGGTGTGGAGCCGTCCACTCGATCGCCGTCTTCGGCGTGCAGGCGTTGCCCGGCCGCGGGCACGTCGTGGACGTCCGTGGGAGACCGTGGAGTGATGGTCACCTCTGTAGATCAAGCACTGATGGGGAGACTCGCTCGTGGCTGCCCTACGACGCTCGGCTGGCGGCCCTGATGAGGCAGGTCCCGCCGTGGACTCGGTGGCGGTGGCGGCCGCTGCCCGACCGCGCCGGACACCCGTCGCGGACGCCGGGCTCGTGGTCAGCGCCGTCATGCTCGCGGTGGGCATGACCTCGCCAGCGATCGTGGCCTGCCTGGTCGTTCCGACGGCGGGACCGCTGACGACCCGCCCGTGGACACGGCACACCTAGCGTCGTGCCCGGCCAGGTACTACCAGGTGGCGCTCGGCTCGGGCGTCCCGACGTATCTGACCACGTCCACCGGGTCGACGA